>JAKMFK010000016.1 GCA_022425465.1 Bacteroidia bacterium
CAGTTTGATTTCCTCCAAAATAAGTAGCAAATGATAAATCTGCCATATCCTCCTCAAAAACGGCTAAATGAAAATCTTGACCATCAGTAGTTTTTTGAAATGCATCATCACTTAGAGGCATGTTTGATAATGTTTTCCCTGGCATATCCTCTGAATTACTTCCCCAACCACTCACATAAATTTTATTACAATCATCAACCAAAAAAGCATTAATTGTTATGTCTGGATTGGCCCCTCCACTGCCATAAACAGAACTAATTAGTAACTCTGTAAGATCTGGGTTAAATTTCGAAACAAATTGTTTCCCGTTGTTATTAGAATAAACAGCTCCTTTAGTCGGCAGATTACCTTCAGATTGACCTACTACATAAACATTACCGAACTTACCAATTTCTAACTGTAGTATTTGATCATAAGCCGATGTACCATAATAAGTAGCCTGCTTTATTTGAGTACCATCAAAACTTATTCGGGCAATGAATCCATCTGTTTCACCTTTTTTATCCGGTAAAAAACCGCCTTCAGTCATAATTAAATTAGAACTACTAGAACCTCCAGCTATGTATAAATCACCATTAGCAGCAACATCTATACTGTATATGGCATCACCCCTACCTCCTCCATAATATGAACTCCAATTCATTGAAGTTAGATTAGGATTCAAATTTACAATAACTCCAGACTGAAAAGCTGAAGACAATGTTGGTTGAAATACACCAGGGGTTGTTGGAAAATCTTGAGATTTAGTACAAGTAGCAATCAATATGTTTCCGTCTAAATCAAGGTTAATCTCACCACGATAGTCGTCAGCATAAAAATAACGAGTATCCACATGATCATTGATGCCATCGCTACCAGATCCTCCTATAAATGTAGACCCAACCAAGGATGTTCCATCCACGTTAAATTTGGTAACTATGATATCTTCATCCCCATTATAAAAGGGATCTGCAGCATCAGCTGTTGTTGGATAATTGGCAGAAGATGAAGTTCCAAAAACAATTAATTGATTGTTTTCATCTACAATTAAACTATGTGGATAGTCATTTTCATTCCCTCCCAAATAAGTAGCATAAATCAAATTTTGCCCGTTGCTGGAGTATTTACTTATTGCAATATCACAGGCAAATGTATTGGGTTCTCCCCCATTATAGGTAACATCAAAAGCACCGGGAGTTGTAGGATATACACCATCTAAAAACTTGGTTGGACTGGTAGCAATTCCTCCTGAGTACAAATTACCCTCATCATCATAACTTGCAGTAAAACCGAAATTATCTACCGTACTTCCTGAATACGTTGAAAAGATCAATTCAGGATCTATAATTGTTTTTACTTTGGACTTAAAAAAACTCGATTCGAAACCAACATAGTCACCATGGTCAACATATTTCATCTGAATGATCTTGTTCTGTCCCTCACTGACCTCAAATGATAGGGGCATAACTTCACTAAAGTCACCAAATCTAGTTTTCATGATAATCCTGTCCGACTGAATTGAAACCCCATCATGACCTTGAATTTTTACTCGGATATCAGATAGTTTTGCTCCTGGGTTAAGAATAAAATTATACTTAAATCGCTCTCCTATAACCTCGTACTCTAGGTCAATATGAGGATATATTGACTTAAAAGTTAACCTATTGTACTTACGGACACCACCAACCCATCTTGAAGTATCATTACCTATGAAATAATTATAGTATTCCTTGGATGGTATTGAGAAATTGGGCGAACTAAAATCGGCTCCCTCGAATGAATATTTCAACAATTGGAAATGAAAGGTATCAATTGAATTTTCATTATCTGAACTGTGATTATGCATTAAATTATCATGATAATGGGTTATCATTTTTGCCCATTTTTCTTGATCGTGTAAAAGAATTGTAAAGCCATCATCCACCATGGATAGAGAATGCGTACTAAAATCAATTCTTGAGATTATAGATTTATCAAACTGCCCCTTATTTTCTAGTATACCATCAGCGTAGGCACTGCCAATTAAGAGTATAGGGATATAGATTAGTAACTTAGCAATTCTCATATTGAGAGGGCAAACATCATGCTAGACGTGCAAGTTACTAAAAACGTTGTATAAAATTAGGTTACCTAACAGGATTGTATGCAAACGTGTGAACTACGTAATTAAATTGACGTCCATCTGACAAATTAACCTGAACGTCAAAATCACTTTTAACAGGCAGCGTATTTTTGTTGTATTTAGGTTTGAACACCAAAGTGGGAGCACCATAACCTTCAACATAGGGCTCAACACTTACCTCTAAAGGTTTACCATCTTGAATAACTTTTACAGTAGCATCAGTCAAATCTGCATACAAGGAGAATGTCCAATTTTCCATCAACATCAACTGAGGTAAATAACCATTAGGAGGCCAAGAAATAGGCTTATCCATATAATCTGCTGTATCGTTAGAGCCACTATCGTCTAATGCCCAGATGACTGCATAGTTATCGGTACTTCCATGACCATATACACGACCATTAGGGAACAATAACCAACGTCTATTTCCCGCACTTGGATTTTTATCATCCATAATATAGGTCACAGCCATAGATGTATTTGCCTCTTTAATTAATAAAGCATGTTTTGCCGCATATGCTCCCTCACTACTCCAACACCTCCATGTTTTTGGTGGCTCGTGGCTCAGAGCATTATTTGCTGTCATCATTAATGCAGCCTTTTGACAATACTCATTGGTAGCTTCATCAAACAACACCTCAGGGACACCCGCATTTCTTCTGAAATAATTGATTCTATCTACTACCTTATTTTGAACTTCACTATCAACTGTTCCTTGATCACAACCCCCAACTCTTCCATTCCAAACATAGGGTTTTATGTCCTTACCATTTATATCCTTACCCTTTGTTCTAGTGTTAAAATAATTCTGGAAGAAATCCTCACGAGCAATAAGCTCAAGTTGGTTACTATGATTCTTTCCGGGGAAATAGCCCATTAATTCACTCATCACTTCACGAGCTAAACTGAATTGATTCTCAGAAATTAATAAACCCAAATACTTAGTATTAATTCCTTCTATTTTAACCAAAACCTCACTAGATGGATTAAATTCATACTCATCTTTTACCAAACGATATAATGCCCCTTGTTCATCAACATTCGTTCTAACGACCTCTTTCTCAGCTATTACTTTAGATCTAAGCCTTAGAAGTTCTTCATTAGATGGATAAATTTGAATCGCCTCTTGAATAATAAAACAAGCAAAGGGCAATGACTTTGTTTGATAAGTATAATCCGAAATAATTTGCCATCTAGTTAATGTATCTGAAGCCTGTTCACCTTCTGTAGTCGAATTCATATATTTGTTAAGCACATAGGACGCACTTTTATAATGAGAATAATGCTCAAAGTATTCTGCTAGCTTCCATAAAACATTTTCCTCTTTCTTCTCAATAAAAATATCTGTTTCTTTAATTCTAATTGACTGCTTGAGTTTGTTTTTCTGTATTTTTTCTCGAGTAAACTGATTGATTAACGTATCAGCCTCAACCAAGTGACCATTAACAACACTATTCTTTATTAAGTAGATATAAATTGAATTCTCTTTTTGTAAAAATTCTTCTGCTGATGGATCGTAAAATAAAACCTCTTGCACGTAATCTAGCATAAGCTTACTTGGAGGCATATCTTTAACGATATCACTTGTAATTTTCCTTAAATAAAAATTCAATTTAGCATTATCACCATATAATTTTCTGCCTTCTGTAATAAGTGCAATTGCACTATCATATTTATTATCCTTCCAATGCTTATCAATAAAATAGACCAAGGGATCAACTTCAATTTGCTGACTCTCTGCTCCATTAGCATAATCTTGTTGATACCGGTTAATTAAATCTTTGTATATCGCCTCTGCGGGTAAATTTTCACCAGCACCAAGATAACTCTTGGCTTGAAAAAAATAAGAACTTCTCCGAGTAGTATCAATTTGATATGACTGACCATACATTTTGGCAGCTTTAGCATACTTATTAGTGTTATACTGCTTAAATGCTTCACGATCATTATTCTCAATAACTTGATCTCGAACATTTATAAATTTCGTATTCAGTATTTCTTTATTGTTGTCTTTTTTGATACCCTTAAGCATGAAACCAACTGCCTTTTTAATTGCATCAGGATTTTTTTGAAGATAACGTTCATCTTGAGCGAGATTTACATATGACTCCGAAAGATAATAATATACCTCAGGCATCTTCTTGAGCTCCTTCACTTCAGTAGCATCTGTAGCTACCTTTTGTAGTCTCATGTAGTTTTTGTCTTCTGATGCTATTTCAAGTTTTTCTAATTGAGCATAAGAACCAGAAAAGAAGTTTACGAACGTAAGGATCAAAAGGAGTTTTATTAATTTCATTTGTACTACAATTATATTTACTTTAGGGTCAAACTCCAAGCAAATGCCTCAGATGCAAAAAGCTTTTTGGTTTTTGGCCATACTTCACCGAACAACTTCGATTTCTTATAGTTTTCCAAAGCTTCTTCATTCAACCAGGTACTGTGAGTAAAAATAATATTCGGATTATTAACATCTTGATACAACTTCAAATTTACTAATCCAGGCATTTGTTTAATTTTATGATTAATTGATTCAAAATAGGTCAAGAATTCAGATGTATTCTTACTCATAAACTCCATTTTGACTAATCTAAGTATCATCGTTTTTGAATAATAATCGGTTTATACTTTCTCAAATTAAGAAGCTTTTCAGCACTATCCTCTCTTATTGCTAAGACTAAAAATCCATGATCTGAGAAGTAGCCATAAATATCTCCCGGTTTAAAACCCAATAAATTTTCACTTATTTCATCCAATATGTGATGCCTAGAAAGTTTGATTTTAAATGGGATACCCTTGAAAAAAGTGTTAAAATCTTGCCTTGATATGTTTGTGTAGACATTCCCAATATTATCAATAAATAGGACGCTTCCAATTAGCTCACCATCAACGAAACCTGGTTTTAACAAGGTTTGCTTTTTGACATCCTGAGCTGGTTCAAGAAAATCAGAAAGTTGATTACCATATACTATTTTTTGAATAATCGGGATGTATAATTCATGAATGTTTGACTTTTTGCTCGGATTTGGAATAGCATAATACAATTCATATTCCATCCCAAATATCAAGCTTAATACTGCATTATTTGCTGCTATAAAATAGTGATCTTTAAATTTAGCTACCAAATGAAAGTCATAGGCATGGGCTACCGTTCCGATTGCAAGAATATGAATGCTATTCTTCGGAAAATCCTCAAACACCATATTACTTAAATATGCAGTTTCAGATATTTCGTTGTCATCTACCTGATTATTGATTTCGATAAAAGGTAAATCTAAACCCGCTTTATATAAAGCACCCTCAAAGGATGCAGTGTAATGAGAACCTTGACCAAAATCGCTTAAAAAAGTGAGTGCAACCAATTGATATAATTTAACTAATTTAGCAGACGAAAATAATACCTGAACACAACATTTGTATCATATAAATTGGTAGAAAAGAAATATTTAATAGAAGGCATAGAGCATTCTCGGTTTTTTGGACCATACAACAGTCATTTCAAAATATACAAGGAAAAGTATCCCAATCTCAAACTTTCATCACGCGGCGATAAGATAACTATTAAAGGCGAGGAGCAACACGTTAATGAATTTATTACAGCTGTAGAGTCTATTGTTAAATACCTAAAATTGAATAAAAGTGTAACACTAGGAGATATTGAAAGGCTGGTTATCGGTGAAGAAAATTCAAAAAATGGAGAATCTCAATCTGATAAAGGAATAATTATTCATGGACAAGGTGGTAAAATTATTTCTGCTCGGACCAAAAACCAGCAAGAATTGGTAGATAAGGTTGACCAAAATGATTTGGTTTTTGCCATAGGACCAGCGGGAACTGGGAAAACCTACACAGCCGTAGCATTGGCTGTTCGAGCATTAAAAAACAAAGAAGTTAAAAAAATTGTCTTATGTAGACCCGCTGTTGAGGCAGGAGAAAGTCTAGGTTTTCTGCCTGGGGATATGAAAGATAAAGTGGATCCCTATCTACGACCTTTATATGATGCCCTTGGAGATATGATTCCTCGAGAAAAATACAAAGCATACATAGAAAAAGGAATTATAGAGGTTGCTCCCCTTGCTTTCTTGCGAGGACGAACATTAAAAAATTGTTTTGCAATACTTGATGAAGGACAAAACGCAACACATACGCAACTCAAAATGTTCCTTACACGTATGGGACCAACATCTAAAATTATTATTACCGGTGATTTAAGCCAAGTTGATCTTCCTGCAAGAGCAAAAAGTGGTCTTGCACCGGCATTAGATATGCTAAAAAATGTAAATGGAATTGGAGTAGTTAGGCTAAATGAAAATGATGTTGTAAGACATCGACTAGTCAAAGAAATCATTCGTGCATATGCTCAATATGATAAAGGCTAATTATTTGTATTATAAGATTAATACTTCTCACAAATAATTATCAACTTTTGTGTATAAAAAATTACCATAAAAATAATCACTAGACACAGTTAAAATAGATAACACAATCAGCTAATAATCAACGATTTAAAATATTGTTGTAAAATTATTTGAAAACTGTCTAAATTGAAAATTTCTATGCACATCAAAAACTCAAAATTTATTCGACAATTATATTTGCAACCGCGTATTTTTGACGCACTTATAACGAATGAACATACCAAAAACACAAATTGTATTATCAACTCTTTTTGTTCTATTAAGCACTACATCATATTCCAATAATAATATGTCATCTTTTTACTCCGAATCAACGTTTCTGGCGTTGATTATTTTGTCTATAGTTCTAATTGCGATATCTGTCTTACTTTATGGTATCAAAAGACATTTAACTGTTCTTAACAACGAAAAAAATAAACAAGAAGCTGAGCCATCGCTCTATGAAAGGAAATTCCGCCCTATCATTGAGGCATGGAACCCGACAGTAGCTACACTTATTATTGCTGGAGCTGTGATGCTTTTTTTAGGTGCATTCGGATACAAGTTTGGTATGGAGGAAGTAGGTGTTCAACAAGGATATGCTCCTACCCAACCTATTAATTTCTCTCACAAAATTCATGCTGGACAATATGAAATGGACTGTAAATACTGCCACAGCACTGTAGAAAAATCGAAGTCTGCAAGTATTCCTTCTTTAAACACTTGTATGAATTGCCATAAATATGTGAAAGCGTCTGAAAAATATAACGGAAAAACTTCTCCTGAGATTCAGAAAATATACAATGCTATTGGATACGATGGAGATAATATGGAATACATTGAAGGATATGAGCAGAAACCAATTGAATGGGTAAGAATTCATAACTTACCAGATTTATCCTACTTCAATCACTCTCAACACGTTGTTGTAGGTAAAGTTGAATGTCAAACTTGCCATGGTCCAATTCAAGAAATGGACAAAGTTTACCAATTCTCAAACTTACAAATGGGGTGGTGTATAGATTGTCATAGAGAACGTGGAATTGATTCTGAAAATAATGATTACTATGAAGAAGCACATAAAAACATGCTAGCAGAAGGTAAAGACTACATAACCGTTGCAGAAAACGGTGGGTTAGAATGTAGTAAGTGTCACTATTAAAACAAGATTAAAAAGAAAATCAAATTATGTCTTCAAATAATTACTGGAAAGGTTTAGAGGAGTTAGATCAAACTCAAGAATTTGTGTCTTCAAATGCCAATGAGTTTTCGGAGGGTCTACCATTAGAACAAGTATTTTCAAATGAGGATTCTACTCGTGCAAACCGCAGAGACTTCTTGAAATATTTTGGATTTGGATTAGGAGCTGTAACACTTGCTGCTTGTAATAAAACACCAATTAAAAAAGCAATTCCATATGTAGAAAAACCAGATCACGTAACTCCAGGGGTACCATTGTACTATGCGAGTAGTTCGGTTAGTAACTTGGAAGGGTTCCCTATTTTAGTTAAAGTAAGAGAAGGAAGACCAATAAAATTTGAACCCAATAAAGAAGCTACCTATTTTGGTGGCGGTCTTGACGGACTTGGACATTCTGCACTTTTATCACTTTACGATACTAATCGTCTAAAAGGAGCCATGATTAATGGTAAAAGAAAAGCACAAGATTGGATTAGTTTTGACAAAAAGGTAACTTCAGAATTAGAAAAAACATTAACATCAGGAAAATCAATTGCGATTATTCGCGGTGGCAATACAAGTATTGTTTTGGATGAAGCTATCAAAGAATTCTCATCTAAATACAACAACACTAACGTAATTTCCTACAACCCAATATCCTACTCAGGTATTACCCGTGCCAATAAAGCATCTATAGGAAAAGCCATTATCCCTGCCTACAATTTTAATCAAGCTGATGTGATTGTCAGCTTTGGTGCTGATTTCTTAGGAACTTGGATTAGCCCAATTAAATTCCATACGGATTACAGTAAAAATCGTGTACCTTCTGAAGATGGTAAGATGTCGAAACACTACCAATTTGAATCTTTAATGAGTCTAACTGGAAGCAATGCTGATGTCCGTGTTCCAATCAAAATGAGTAATGTTAGTCAACACCTTGTGGCTTTATTCAGAGAACTAGGAGGAAACACTCCTCATCAAGGAATGGAAGTAGTAGGTAACAATATTAAAGCAGCAGCAGTAGAACTTAAAGCAGCTGGTAAAAGAAGTTTGGTTGTCTGTGGAAGTAATCGACAAGCAGACCAAATGATGGTTAATGCAATTAACATGATGTTAGGCAATTATGGAACTACTATCGATACCACTAATCACTTCAATGGTCATTTGGCTGACGAAAATGATTATTCTGCATTTATTAATGATGCCAAAGCTGGAAAGTATGCTGCAGTCATTACCATTGATGCGAATCCTATTTACTCAAACAATCAATCGAAAGAAGCTTTTGCCAAAATTCCTGTTCGTATCAGTACAGCAATTACTGCTGATGAAACAACGGTTGGTGCTACTCACATAGCTACTAACCTACACCCTTTAGAAAGCTGGGATATCAAACAACCATACCAAGGACGTTTTGTGTTTTCTCAACCAACCATATCTCCAGTATTTGATGGTAGACATGTTGCATCATCATTACTATCATGGGCTGGCACTGACGTTTCTGATAAAAAAGAAGTTTCACACGCTTATAAATACACTAAAAAAGTATTTACTCAAATTATTGGTGGAGATTTCAATAAGGCCATCGAACATGGTACAGTAGACCAATTACAAGAAAGCACTATACCATCATTCAACATAACTGGTGGTTCAATAGCTGATGAATTATCAAAAGTAAAAGGATCTGAAACTGAGTTGATTTTATATCAAAAAGTGGGAATAAGAGATGGTGCTTATGGCAACACACCTTGGGCTCATGAAATGCCTGACCCTGTTTCGAAAGTGACTTGGGATAATTACCTGTCCATGTCTATGCCAGATGCAAAAGCACAGAACTTGAATACTGGTGATGTCGTTTTAATAAAAACAAACTCAGGTGGTATAGAACTTCCCGTTCTTATTCAACCTGGACAAGCAAAAACAACATATGGTATTGCATTGGGTTATGGTAGGGAACTTCCTGAGGATGTAAAAAATGACTTAAAAGATCTTGGTAAAAACGCCTATCCTTTAGTTGATACAAAAAATGGATACGCTAATTACTTTTCAGGTAATGTGACCATTGAAAAAGTAGCAGGTGCAAAATTGTATGAATTTGGAATCACTCAAACACACTATTCAATAGAAGGTAGAGATATCATCAGAGAAGCTAGTTTAGATGAATACAGAAAAGATCCAAAAGCAGGAAGCTATGTTCATAAACCGAAAATGATTTCACTTTGGGATGATTACGATTACACCAAAGGACATCACTGGGCAATGGCAATCGATTTAAATTCATGCACAGGATGTAGTGCTTGTATTGTAAGTTGTAGTATAGAAAATAATGTCCCTATTGTTGGTAGAGACGAAGTTAGACGTCGTAGAGAAATGCACTGGTTGCGTATAGATAGATACTACAGTTTTGAAGCTCCATCGAAAAAAGATTTAAACCTAAGTATTGTTCACGGTGGTGAACAAACGGTCGAAGAAGGTGAACTAATGACAAAAGAAAAAGTCATGGAAGCATACAGTGCTGACTCTGACCCTGAAACTGCATACGACTATTATCAAAATGTTCGTGTAGCTCATCAGCCCATGATGTGTCAGCATTGCGATAATGCTCCTTGCGAAACTGTATGTCCAGTTCTTGCAACCACACATAGTAGTGAGGGATTAAACCAAATGACTTACAACCGTTGTATTGGTACTAAATATTGTGGTAACAACTGCCCATATAAAGTACGTAGATTCAACTGGTTCAGATACAACGAAAACGAAAAATTCGACTACCATTTCAGCAATGACTTAGGAAAAATGGTCATTAACCCAGATGTCACTGTACGTTCTCGTGGTGTAATGGAAAAATGTAGTTTATGTGTTCAGCGAATTCAATCCGCAAAGTTGACTGCCAAGAGAGATAATCGTAAGATGAACACAGATGAATTCACTACAGCTTGTGCTCAAACTTGCCCTTCAAACGCAATTGTTTTTGGAGACTTGAATGACAAGAATAGTGAAATTGCTAAACTATATAAAAATGACAGATCATATCATGTACTTGAAGAGTTAGGTGTGAAACCAAGTGTTCAGTACATGACTAAAATCAGAAATATTAACGAAACTAATAATCAACCAGCCCATTAATTGTAAAGCATGTATACAGCAGATATAAGACAACCACTTGTAACAGGCGGAAAAACATATTCAGATGTTACCAAAGACGTCTGTCGGCCAATTGAAAACAAACCAACACCATCCTGGTGGCTTGGATTTTCGATTGCAGTATTATTATTACTTCTATTAGCAGGGACACTAGCATGGACTGTATGGGAAGGAATTGGTACATGGAACGTAAACAAATCCGTAATGTGGGGTTGGGATATTACCAACTTTGTATTTTGGGTAGGTATTGGACACGCAGGAACACTTATTTCTGCCATCCTACTCTTGTTTAGACAAAAATGGAGAATGGCTATTAACCGATCCGCTGAAGCGATGACGATTTTTGCTGTTTTCTGTGCAGCTATCTTTCCTTTATTTCACATGGGTCGTGTTTGGTTAGGCTACTGGCCTCTCCCCCTCCCAAATGCTTTTGGATCACTTTGGGTGAATTTTAATTCACCACTATTATGGGATGTATTTGCTATCTCTACCTACCTATCTGTATCACTTGTATTCTGGTACCTTGGATTGATTCCTGACATTGCTACCGTAAGAGATAGAGCTACAACAAAAGCTCGAAAGTTCTGGTATGGCTTTTTTGCTATGGGATGGAACGGTTCGGCTAAATCATGGGGTAGATACGAAGTAGTTGCTCTAATTTTAGCAGGTATCTCTACTCCTCTTGTATTGTCTGTACATACTATTGTATCTATGGACTTTGCAACGTCTGTAATACCGGGTTGGCACACCACCATATTTCCTCCCTACTTCGTAGCTGGTGCTATATTTTCTGGTTTTGGAATGGTACTGACATTATTGCTTATCGCTAGATATGTTATGAACTATGAAGACTATATCACATCTGAACACCTAGAAGCGATGACTAAGGTTATTCTTCTAACTGGATCAATAGTTGGTTTGGCTTATATCACTGAATTTGTGATTGCAGCATATTCTGGATATGAATATGAACAATATGCTTTTGCTAATCGTATGTTTGGGCCGTATGCATGGGCATATTGGACTATGATGTTTTGTAATCTCATGGCTCCTCAAGTATTTTGGAGCAAATGGGCTAGAACCACCCCTTGGTTTATATTTATTATCTCGATTATCGTAAACATTGGAATGTGGTTTGAGCGGTTTGTAATTATCGTAACATCGCTACACCGAGATTTCTTACCAAGTAGTTGGGTAATGTATCACGCAACGTGGGTTGAAGTTGGAATTTTCCTAGGAACTTTTGGACTATTCTTTACGTGCTTCTTCATGTTCGCTAAATTTTTACCCGTAATTAATATGGCTGAAGTTAAAACTATCATAAAAGACAAAGAGTAATGGTTGATAAAAGTATATTATTAGATAATAAAAAGTTTACCATTGGAATATTTGACGATTCTGACAAACTTTTGCATGCAGTAAAGACACTTAAAGAAAAAGGTGTTAAGATATTTGATTGTTATACTCCTTTTCCTGTACATCATTTAGATCATGCCTTGGGTTACCACAGAACTAATCTAACCATTGGTGCTTTCTTGTGTGGAATGCTGGGATGTTTGTCAGGTTTTACACTAGCATACTACATGAACGTAGTTGACTGGCCAATGATCATTGGAGGCAAGCCTCAAGATATATCAGTATTCACTAGTTTTATTCCCGTGATGTTTGAGCTAACAATCTTGTTTACTGCATTTGGTATGGTTATTATGTTTTTTGCTAGATCACGTATGATTCACGGAATCAAAGAAGATTTATTATCCAGAAGACAAACGGATGATCATATGGTTTTAGCCATTGACAATGATGAAGATCAGGCAATCAGTAATGATGACATCTTAACTCTTCTTAAAAAAGAGGGAGCCATCGAAGTCAACAACTCTAAAGAAGCATTCAATACTTCCCTAACTTCAGAAGAAGAATTAGCTAAGCTATTAAAAAAACCAAAGGCTCCTACTAAAGCCAAAACTTCTACTAAAAAACCAAAGAAGAAATAACACCATGAAGCTAACCAATATTTTAAAGACCGGATTCATTTTAGCTTTACCAACTATGAGTATAGTGTCATGTGTAAGTTCAGGTGACAACCCTGGTATAGAATATGCACCTAACATGTATATCTCTCAAGCATATGAACCCTATTCACAAGAAAAGAAGTTTTCTACTAATCCGAATGGTATGACCATGAGAGAACCCGTTTATGGTACTGTAGCACGTGGTCAGATTGACTACATCTACCCTCATCCAAACACAGGAGACGGTTACGCTGCAAGTGCATCATACACTGCTACAGTTGCTCCTACCAATGAAAATGTAGCAGAAGGTGAACGACTGTATAACATTTACTGTTGGCATTGTCATGGTAAGAAAGGTAAAAATGATGGACCTATTTTTAAGGATAAAAAAATGCCTGCTCCATCGTGGCCTAATTACCAATCAGACTACATCAAAGAACTTCCTAATGGCAAAGCATACCATACCATTACCTACGGTAAAGGTTTAATGGGGTCTCATGCTTTTATGCTTGATCCAGAAGAGCGTTGGAAAGTCATCCATTATGTAAAATCGTTAGCTTTTGGAGACGATTTTAACTATGCTTCTGATAACCAAATTAATACTGAAGTCAACTAATTAAAAAACGAAACTTAAAACCATGGGACACCATACAATAAAAGAAGTATCGCAAGAAAAATTTGAATTCCAAGGAAGAACTAAGTTAATTCCTATTTTACTCATTGTTCTAGGAGCTGTTATGGCTGGTATTGGTTCGATGCAAGTTAAAAATAATTGGAATGCTGAAGACGCTCATGCAGAAATAACGCACGCTGAAGAAGGTCATCACGCTCATGCTACTGAAGCTAATCATCACTCTGATGAGCATTCATCTGATGCCATAACCACCGTTTCATTAACCGATAACCCACATGCAGAAACGCATGCCGAAGAAAGCCATGCTGAAGAAGGTCATCATGCTCATGCAGGCGAACACCACGGTCCTACTTGGATGACACGAGTTTGGGCAAACCTACTCATGAATAGCTACTACTTTTGGTTATTTGCTGTTGCAGCTGTATTCTTTATTGCTGTAAATTATGTTGCCAATGCTGGATGGGCGGTTATGCTCAAAAGAATAATGGAAGCTCAAAGTAGTTATCTCTTAATTGGGTCTATACTCCTGGTTGGAATTATCCTTGGGTCTAAAGATACGTTGTATCATTGGGTTCAATATTTTCATAGTTCTGCTGCTGGTGACCCCAATGCTGCAGGTTATGACAAGATTTTAGAAAGTAAATCATGGTTGTTGAACAATACCTCTTTGTTTTTCTTTATTCCTTTTGTGACCATCGTTTGGATTATGATTCGAATGAAGCTCAGAAGAAACAGTATAGCAGAGGATGCTGATAAAGGATTATCCATGTTCAAAAGCTCAACCAAATGGTCTGCTGGATTTATCTTCTTTTTTGCTTTTTCGTTTTCAGCTTTATCATGGTTGATTATCATGAGTATTGATGCTCACTGGTATTCTACCATGTTTTCAGTTTACAACTTTGCTATTTCATTTGTAACGGGACTTTCTGTGATGATGGTCATCCTACAATACTTAAAAATCAAAGGAAAAATGACTTTAGTATCCGATGAGGTTACGCACGATTTAGGTAAGTTTATGTTCGCATTTTGTGTGTTCTGGGCCTACATCTTCCTCAGTCAATGGTTACTCATATGGTACTCTAACCTTCCTGAAGAGACGGTTTATTTTGCTGCAAGACTAAATGGCGATTTCAGACCATTGTTTTTCATTAACTTATTCATGTGTTTTGTTGCTCCTTTTCTTGTATTGATGATGAGAAATGCCAAACGTTCACCCGTTGTATTAATCATTGCAGCGTCCATTATCTTAATTGGACACTGGATAGACATGTATCTGTTGATCATGCCAGGAACAGTTGGAGAACACGCTGGAATAGGACTTTTAGAAATCGGCACAACCGTTTGTTTCTTCGGATTGTTTGCATACACCGTACTTCACTCCTTGAGTAAAGCCAACTTGTATCCAATCAGTCACCCTTATGTGCTCGAATCTGCAAACCACGATGTTGGGCCATAAGATTCAATCGATATTCGCAGAAAAAATCCATTTGTAACCAAATGGTTTTTTTTTGGAATCACCTACTACTTCTTTTTGATTTTTTGTTTGGCTTTAGACTACTCTGTTCTATGAGTTGATTCCAGTTGTTTGCTCCATCATCAGCATCTTCAATCGTTTCATTGTATTCCCGTTTCGTAACCGATGCTCGTGTAATTGGAACAGTGATAAATTCTTCTATTGCAGATAAATAATCCTCTTCTTCTTTAGCACAAAAAGAAATCGCCTTACCTCTATTTCTGCCTCTACCTGTTCTTCCAACTCGATGAACATAATTTTCTGGAATTTCGGGCAAATCATAGTTAACAACCATGTCAACTCCTTCAATATCTATTCCCCTAGCAGTTACATCCGTAGCAATTAGTATGAAACATGCCCCTGTTTGAAATGCCAATAATGAAACGTCTCTATCCTGTTGGTCTTTATCTCCATGAATAGTTAATGTATCGATTACGGCCCTTGCCATCGCTTTTTTAACCCGTTCTGCTCGGACTTTAGTTCGAACAAAAACCAGTATTTTTTTATCCTCATTTTCCTGAATAATTCGCTGCAAGAAAAAACGCTTATCATCCATCTCTACAAAGACGACTTGATGATTTACATTTTTACTAACCGGATCTTTCGGTGAAATTTGAATTTTAATTGCATTACTGCTCACCATTTTATATGCCTGAGCTTTGATTTTTTTATTAATAGTCGCAGAAAAAAATAGTGTCTGTCTTTTTCTAGGAAGTTTTCTTACAAGATCATTAATATCCTTTGCAAAACCCAGATCTAACATATGATCTGCTTCATCCAAGATTAAAGTTTCAATTTTATTCAATTTCAAATATCCTTGACTTACCAAATCGAACATTCTTCCGGGTGTACTCACAATAATATCCATTCCCTCTATCAATTTATCAATTTGATAATCTTGATCTACACCTCCATATACACAAAGGGCTTTTACCTTGGTGTTTTTCCCAATTTTATTGAAAACTTTTGTAATTTGTTGAGCCAATTCACGGGTGGGAACCATCACAATAGAGCGGATAGCATTACTTTTATTTCTAGTCTTCAATTTAATTTGCTGAATTTTATCAATCAATGGAATTGCAAATGCAGCAGTCTTTCCTGTACCTGTTTGAGCAATAGCCAATAAGTCCTCACCCCGCTGAATTGGGGGTATACACCGATATTGAATATCGGTAGGTCGACGGAAATTCATATCTCCTAAGTTTTTTTTGACTTCTTTGGACAATCGATAATCGTCAAACTTCATTCTAATACAAATGTAATTGAATACGAAGGAGATAAATTACTTATTAAATATATTCATATCATATTAGTATTTAATGGATATACGTACGATAATCTGTTAAATTCGTACTTCATATGAAACTACATGACTTACGATTAGAGGTAATGGCCACAATAGGGAAATCAATGGATGATTTATTAGATAAATACCTAAAACCTATTGAATCAAATTGGCAACCAGCAGACCTGTTACCCGATGCAAGAAACCCCGAATTCGCCCATGAAATAAATGAAATACAAGAATTAGCTAAAGAAATGGACTATGACTTACTTACCGTATTAATTGGAGATACAATTACTGAAGAAGCTCTCCCAACTTACGAGTCATGGCTCATGGATGTAGAAGGAATCAATCAACAGTATGATAATGACAATCCTAATGGTTGGAGTAGATGGATACGTGGTTGGACAGCTGAGGAAAATAGACATGGTGATTTATTAAATAAATACCTATTTCTGTGTGGAAGAGTTGATATGAGAGAAATGGAAGTCACCACTCAACATCTTATAAATGATGGATTTGATATTGGCACAGGTCGCCACCCCT
>JAKMFK010000029.1 GCA_022425465.1 Bacteroidia bacterium
AAATTGAGCAAACAATACCCTGAATACGGCTTTGATAAACACAAAGGATACGGCACTCAAAAACATGTACAAGCCATTCAAAAATGGGGCTATCTCGATTGTCATCGGAAGACCTTTCAACTGAAGAAATTGAGCTCGAAGTAGGAATTAAATTTTTGTTGATAACTAGTAAACACTTGCTTCTACCTTTGCTTTATTAATGGCTAATTATCAATCCATCAAGGAACGAAAAGACTTGTCACCAAAGCAAAAATGGCATGTTATCATTTTTGGAGCAGACACCCAAGAGGGTAGACGATTTGATATTTGGTTGTTATGGGCTATTCTATTCAGTGTATTGACGCTATTGGCGGATAGTGTACCTAGTATTCATGCAAAATATGCACTTCAGCTCAAATATTTGGAGTATTTTTTTACTGGGGTATTTACTGCTGAATATTTAGCTCGTCTGATGGTCAGTGAAAATACAAAAAGTTATGCATTTAGTTTTTGGGGAATCATAGACTTGGTAAGTACTATACCTACCTATCTGACGTTCTTTTTCCCGGCTTCACCTCTCTTCAGAATTATTCGTACAGTTCGTTTGCTCCGAATTTTTAAAGTGCTACGACTTACCCGTTTTATGGGAGAGGCGAATGGAATGGGGGCAGCTCTAAAACGAAGTGGTGCCAAGATAACTGTATTTTTTGGAGTGGTCCTGGTTATTGTAGTAGTCATGGGTACGATTATGTACGTGATCGAACCACCAGAGGCAGGATTTACATCTATTCCTAGAAGTATTTATTGGGCTGTGGTAACGCTTACCACTGTTGGATATGGGGATATTGCTCCAATAACAGGCTTAGGGCAATTTTTAAGTGCGGCACTAATGATATTAGGTTATGCAGTCATTGCAGTACCAACGGGCATCGTAAGTGTAGAAATGGCTCAAACTAATGGGACACTTGTGTGTTCTGCATGTAATTATTCTGAAAAGGATACATCTTCTAACTATTGCAAAAAATGCGGAACAGCACTCAAGAAGTAGCCGATTATTATTACAACGAACAGGGGTATCTAGTGTTTACTCGGGCCTATCACCTCAAACGAGGGACGTGTTGTGGTAACAAATGCTTGCACTGTCCCTTTGATCATGTGAACGTTAAAAAAAACTAGTTAAATCGGATGCTTTGAGCGGGATGTATTCGGTGAATGATTCGTACTGGGATATAAGTAAACACAAAGCAGACAATCAAAGCTCCTAGGTTTATATAGAGTAAATAGTCCCATGGGAGGTAAAAGGGAACAGCATCCATGTAGTAAGTCTCAGCGTTTAGCTTAATCATCTTGTATTGGTTTTGTAAGTAGGCAAAACTCAATGCAATGCCATTTCCAAGTATAAGTCCTGCTGACAAAATGAACCCTCCTTGCCAGTTAAAAATAGTTCCAATTTTTGTGGAATGTGCACCCATGGATTTGAGGATACCTATCATTGGAATTCGCTCGATGATTAAAATCAGTAGCATGGTAATGATATTAATGATGGCAACGATAAACATGAGTATGATGATGACCAGTACATTGGTATCTACAATATCAAGCCATTGAAACATAGCTGGATATAATTCTTGTACCGTATTGATGGCGTATGTATAGTCAAATGAGGTTTGAAGTTTGGCTTTGGTTGCCTCAGTATTTTTAGCATGGTTAACTTTTATTTCATATCCAGCAGCTTTTGAGTAATCATTACTCACAACACGTTGTATCGATCGAAGATGAGCAATCGCAAATTGTTTGTCAAATTCGTGAAGCCCTGTGTTAAATATTCCTCTAACCTTGGGCATTCTTCTTCGAACATCGGATTGGTCAATAAAGTATAGGTGAACACGATCACCTGTATCTAAATCTAAAATAGATGCGGTGTATTCAGACAAAAGGATATCGTATGAATCGCTTGAATCGGTGTAATGAGGTATTTCGCCTCGAATGAGGTGTTTTTGATAAAATGAAAAGTCATAATTGGCAGGAAACCCTTTGAGAATAATTCCTTCTAATGTAGTATCCGATTTGAGTATACCAGCTTTGTTGATAAAGGGGAAAATAGAAGATACATCTTCTTCTAGATTTATTTCTTGGATTAAACCATTGTCAATATCAAATAGATTAGTCTCGTTGCCTGATGCAAGCTGATAACGACTGACACTAATATCGCCTGCATAGCCTTTCACTTTTTCTCGAATTTCTTTTTTGAAACCCAATAAAATTCCAAAAGCCATTATCACAACACAGACACTAATGGATACAGCAGCAATGGCTAATGAAGTGATCGTTTTTGTGAACGAATGTTGGCTTTTAAAGCTTAACTTTTTAGCGATGTGGTATCCTAATTGCATACTTTTGATTTACAAGATTAGAGATAGAAATGAAGAAATCAGAACTTTTTGCCTTTTTGATGATAATTTTCGTGGCGTGTTCATCGATGAGTGAACAACAGAAAGCGGAAGAAAAGACGAGAATCGTTCTAGGAGCAGAGCAATTAGATCAATATGTTTCACAATTAACTGGTAAAAGGGTTGCTATGCTTGTTAATCAAACCTCCACGATTGGTTCTGTTCATTTGGTGGATACATTACAGGCATTGGGTGTTAATATTCAAAAAGTTTTTGCACCTGAGCATGGATTTCGTGGAGATCATAGTGCGGGTGCAATAGTGAGTAATGGCATCGATGCAAAGAGTGGTTTGCCAGTAGTCTCGTTGTATGGTAAAAACAAAAAACCAACACCACAAATGTTGGAAAATATTGATGTGGTGGTGTTTGATATTCAAGACGTAGGAGTTCGTTTTTACACGTACATATCTACCATGCATTATGTAATGGAGGCTTGTGCAGAACAAAATAAGCAATTGATTATACTCGATCGCCCTAACCCTAATGGATTTTATGTAGATGGTCCAGTGCTTGAAAAAGCATATTCTTCTTTTATTGGAATGCACACAATCCCAATTGTACATGGTTTAACAGTAGGTGAGTTAGCACTGATGATAGATGGTGAAGGCTGGTTGAAAAATAAGGTAAAATGCGATTTCAACATTGTGCCATGTGAAAATTACACGCATGATAGTTTATACCAATTGCCTATCAAACCTTCGCCTAATTTACCCAATATGAATTCAGTCTATCTATATCCGTATCTAGGTTTATTTGAAGGCACAAATGTGAGTATTGGAAGAGGTACCCAAACGCCATTCCAAATAGTTGGAAGACCAGGATTTAAAGCCGATTTTACATTTACTCCTCAGAGTATACCTGGTGTGTCTGATCATCCAAAGCATGAGGGTAAAGAATGTGGTGGTTTTTTGGTTAACGATGTTAAAAAGTCTGATTTTTTTGAACGACCATCTCTCAATTTAGATTGGTTTTTACTTTTCTATAACGAAAATATCCCAGAAAATGGGCCATATTTTAAAAGCTTCATTTTTAAGCTTATTGGTAATTCAACATTTAAAGATCAAGTAATAGCTGGGCTTTCGGCTCAAGAAATTAAACAGACATGGCAGCCAGACTTGGACAAATACAAGACCATGAGAAAAAAATATCTTTTGTATCCCTAGTTGTTGTAAAAATCAAAAAATAACAACATATTTGCACCCCTAAAAAATAGAGGTATGTCTAGAGTTTGTGATTTAACAGGAAAAAAAGCAATGTCTGGGAACAATGTTTCTCACTCAAAACGTAGAACTAAAAGAAGATTTTACCCAAACCTTCAAACTAAAAAGTTTTACTTGCCTGAACAAGATGAGTGGATTACACTGAAAGTGAGTACTTCTGCTCTTAAAACAATCAACAAGAAAGGAATTAGTGCTTGTTTGAATAGTTTATTGAAAAACGGAAGAATATAAACCATGGCAAAGAAAGGTAACAGAGTTCAAGTGATATTGGAATGCACAGAGCAAAAAGGTTCAGGTGTTCCAGGGATGTCTCGATACATCACAACTAAAAATAAAAGAAATACGACTGAACGTATTGAATTAAAAAAATATAACCCTTACATGAAAAAAGTAACGGTTCACAAAGAGATAAAGTAAAATGGCAAAGAAAGTAGTAGCAACCCTTAAGAAAGCTGGATCTGGAAGAGATTGGGCAAAGGTTATCCGATGTGACAAGTCACCTAAAACTGGTGCATACACATTCAGAGAAGAGATGATGCCAACGGAATCCGTAAAAGAAGCCTTGGCAAAATAATAACGATAATATTGTTTTCAATAAATAAGCTTCCTACTTTTGATGGGAAGCTTTTTTTGTTTTATACCCATGGGATTATTAGACTTTTTTAAAAAGAAACCTACAGAAGATCAGAAAGAGAAATTAGATTCTGGTCTTGAAAAAACAAGAACCTCCCTTTTAGGTAAGTTATCAAAAGTAGTTGTCGGAAAAAGCAAGATCGATGACGATTTTCTAGATGACATTGAAGAATT
Source organism: Bacteroidia bacterium (assembly GCA_022425465.1). Lineage (GTDB taxonomy): Bacteria > Bacteroidota > Bacteroidia > NS11-12g > UBA9320 > UBA9320. Next base: position 4,457 of record JAKMFK010000029.1, read on the forward strand.
GCTAATCTCCTCAGATGTTGGAGTAGACACAACGGTTAAGATAATTAATCGAATAGAATCACGTGTTTCTCGTGATAAGTATCTCACGGAATCAGAACTCAAAGACATGCTCAAAGATGAGATTGTGCAGCTCGTCTCTGAGAATGAAACTCAACAAATATTCAATGATGTTAAACCATATATAATTATGGTAGTTGGGGTGAATGGTGTAGGTAAAACAACAACTATAGGTAAATTAGCAAACCTATTCAAATCTCAAGGGTTAAAAGTAGTTTTAGGTGCGGCTGACACGTTTCGGGCCGCTGCTGTTGATCAATTAAAAATTTGGGGTGAGCGAGTAGAAGTAGATGTGGTCTCGAAAGGCATGAATACCGATCCTGCAGCTGTTGCATTTGAGGCGGTTAAATATGGAGCTGAACACAACGCAGATGTAGTGATTGTCGATACTGCGGGAAGATTACATAATAAAGTTAATTTAATGAACGAGCTTTCTAAAATCAAACGTGTCATGGACAAACAAGTCGATGGGGCACCTCATGAGGTCATGTTGGTATTGGATGCGAGTACAGGTCAGAATGCGTTTGAGCAAGCTAAACAGTTCACGGCTGCTACAGATGTTTCCTCACTTGCGTTGACTAAACTAGATGGCACTGCAAAAGGGGGAGTAGTCATAGGTATCAGTGATCAATTTAAAGTTCCCGTTAAGTATATAGGTGTAGGTGAGCAGATGAATGACCTCCAGTTATTTGACTCCAAAACATTTATTAATTCATTATTTGCATAAATGAAGACAAAAAGCCATAAACCTAATAAAGTTGCCATTGTTACTCTGGGATGTTCAAAGAATACAGTTGATTCTGAAGTGATTCAATCTCAACTTGAAAATGGAAAAGTACATACTGTGCATGAAGATACTGAAGATGCGGATACCGTAATCATCAATACGTGTGGCTTTATTGATAATGCCAAACAAGAAAGCATAGATACGATTCTTGATTTTGCTCAAGAAAAGAAAGCGGGTAATTTAGATAACTTAATAGTAACGGGATGTTTATCTGAAAGATACAAGGCTGATCTGTCCCCAGAAATACCAGAAGTAGACAAGTGGTATGGGACTTTCGAATTACCTCAATTATTAAATAACCTTGGGGTGGATTATCGCAAAGAGCTGATTGGTGAACGAAAGTCCTCTGTAGCTAAACACTATGCATACATGAAAATTTCAGAAGGTTGTGATCGTC
>JAKMFK010000043.1 GCA_022425465.1 Bacteroidia bacterium
AGAAAACTCAAACCAGCCTCCAGCAATATGGCACTGGCAAAGTTTGCTGCACAAACTACAATTATAGGAGCCATTATATTGGGAAGAATGTGCTTGATTAATATCCGGAGAGTACTAAACCCCAAAACATTTGCCGCTTGAATATATTCCATTTCTTTAACCTGTAATACCTGCCCTCTGACTACTCGTGCAAGTTCAACCCACATACTCAAACCTATAGCTAAAAAAACTTGATAGATGCCCTTCTCTTTGAAAGCAAAGCTTATTGCTATCGCAATCAATAAACTAGGCAAACTCCAAATGACATTAATTAGCCAAAGTATAGTATGATCGACCCAACCACCAAAATAACCTGCTAAAAGCCCCAACATCGTTCCAATTATCATAGTAATCAATACGGCCATAAACCCAACCATTAATGATATTCTAGCCCCGAGGATAACTCGACTAAACATATCTCTTCCGTATCGGTCTGTACCAAGGTAGTAGGTCGAACGACTCAGGTCGTCTTCTACAATGGGTCTATCTAATCTCTGCCATAAATAAACTCCCTTTTTATCATAAACAGCAAAGCTATCAATGCCACTCAATCCAATAATTGGAACTTTTTTCAACTGGTTTGGCGTACCAAAAAGCCAATGACTCAACAATGGGGTTGATTTTTTTTGTGGTATCTCACTAATCGTTAAAAAATCTACAGAAAATCCGGGTTTTTGCAAAGCAATTTCGAGATGGATATCATTTGCATTTGGAGAGGAATCTGGAATTATAGAATAACCTAATAAAGAAATGATCGTTAACCCAGTAATAAAGATTAACCCCAATAAACCTAATTTATTCTTGGTGATCTTCCTCCACATTTGTATAATTAATTTCGATGGCTGTTATGATTGCCATGAAACTATACAATGGTACTGCTATTTTATCAAATTCTGAATAATTATTGAGCAAAGCATGAGTAAAATAGGTTATTAATCCAAGGAATGCAGCTAGACTTAACACCCTGGGAACACCAATCAGAACCCGCTGATGCTTAAAACCAAGAGCGTTGACAAATAAAACAATAAGCAAGAAAAGTAACGCTCCTATCAAACCACTCTCTGCTAATGGTCTCAGATACTCAGAATGTATTCCCCCTAACTTACCTGCATTTGTACTAATGATTGTCATTTGATGTGGCAATTGAAACTGACCATATTGAAATGTATACGTTCCTGGCCCCCATCCCATAATTGGTTTTTCTTCGAACATGCGAACAGCACAACTCCACCGATTTAATCGTTCTAAATTTGAAGGATCTGACGTTACATTTCCAACTGATTGTAAGTGATTCTCGATATTATCATCCGATTCTTTCTTATTTCTTGATAAATCTGTTTGTATATCATCTATGTTGCTCAAAATCACTCCTAGTATTACACAACCGAGGATCATTACATGGTGAAAACGTACCTTCAATAAAAGAACAACATACAATAACAAACTAACTATAATGCTTACCCATGATGCTCTTGTAAACGAAAGAGCAACAGCAACTATTAAAAAGAAAAAAAGACTCCAACATAAAATCCTAACGAATGATGAATAAGCCAAACTCTTTCCATGTATAGCAAATACGAAAAGGACAGGTATAACAAATGAAATACATGCTGCATACATTCCATGATCAGGTAAAAAGGGTCTCATTGCTGTATATGCTGCTGCACGAACAAATCCTTCTTGACTGTGTTGCCATAGCGTATATACCACCAAAATACAAACTGAAGCAATGAATAGCCACAAAAACTTCTTAACTACATCATAACGTTGAAAATACTTGGCGAGTAAAAAATAAAAAACGACCAGATACCAACTTTTCATTAATACATATTTTGTTGATATTAAGGGCATTGTGCTGTTTATCGAAGTAATAACTAGCCATCCAAAATCAACCAATAACAAAATGCTTAAAGCCACTTTAATCTCCTTTAAATAAAGGTTTTTTGAAGCAAGCAGTTTAAAAAGTACCCCAATAAAAATAAGTATAATCAAAGGCTCAGTTGGAAGGCTTAAATTAACGGTACTATACCTTTCATCAATTAAATGAACAGATAAAGGGGTTGCAAATGCCAAAAAATATAATGTGTACCTAGGTTTTATTATAGTCGACCAAATTGCAAAAAACCCAACTGGTATAAATAATAATGGGTATAATTCAGTATAAATACAGAAAAAACTAAAAATGAAACAACATAATGCCGTCCCATACACCACTTTTGTATCAGACCATGCGCCCATCTACTTTTCGAGCAGATTTTCTTTATTATTTCTAATCAACAAGACAACAATACTCGAGAAAGTTACAATCACTGTTACCACAAGTACAATTAACCAACGAATGGGATATGATTTCTTTTCTGCTGGAGAGGCACTGGTTAGAACAAATTTTTGAGGGAGCGTCTTTTCAACATCAACCTTAGCCTTTTCAAATCGCTTTCTCAACTTACTAAGACTTTCCAATTCCAGAATCAACGTCTCATTTAAATAGGTAAACTCACCAGCATATTTTGCGAGTTCTTCTTGTTGTTTCTTTAGAGAACTAATCTTTGAAGGACTAACTGCCTTGTACAACTCCTCTGAAATTGCTCTACTTTGCTCCTCATAATTAGTAATTCCTTTTTGGCCTAGATCTTTTAAACGTGTTCTTAAATCCCATACTTCAGCCTCTTTATTTTTAAACTCATCTTTTACAATTTGAAGGGCTTCGAGTGAAACTTGATTTTGAATTTCAGTCTTAACCGAATCATATAAAATTGCTATTCCATTTGCTATTTCAGCAGATTTGATTGGGTTCTCATCTAGAACTGTTATACTAACGGCTAAATGTCTAGTTCGTTTAAATTGAATATTTTTAGCCATTTCCTTAGCTAAGTCTGTGAGCGGACTTTGACCACCAATTCCATAATGATTCATTAAATCAAAATTTCTGACTATTCGTCCTTGTAAAGCTGATGAGTTCAATAATTGCAGTGCATTTTCTGCTTCTTCCTCCTCACCAAATGCTAGAGGGTCTGCCTGTCTTTGGGTTAAATCTGTAAACATGGCATTACCAATTGAATTAATAGTGGTAGGGTAAAAAACCACTTCAGATTTAAACTTAGGCTTTATAAAAAACGGACCAGAGAAAATAGAAGATAAAAGAATCGAAATAACTCCAACAATGATAAGTGGTTTCCTCTTTTGCCAAATAATCGATGTAATTTCAGTAAAATTGAGTTCAAACTCTTTGCTTTGTTTCATTTAGTTTTTTTGGTTTGCAAAAGTATGTTATTATAATGAATAACTTTTATCAAGAGCCTATCTATTCAAGTGTTTTACACTAAACAATTTGAATAAATATGCGACTAATAATACTACCACTGCTATTAATACCGAATGAACGAGGACATTATCAAAAAATTGTTTAAAATTTATGATAATAATCAACAACGTTATCACTCCAACCAATTGCTTAAAAATATCAACCCATTTGAGTTTAAAACTAAATTTCTGAAAACTTATCATAAAACATACTCCACCAAATATTAATTGACTCACCAATGTAGCTATGGCAGCTCCACTTGCTCCATATTGAGGTATCAACTTGACATTTAATACGAGGTTTATAACAAGTGTAGCAAATGCTGCCAAATTCAGATATTTCAACTCCAATGCAGCTGTCAATAAAGTACCATAGACAAGAACTAATGCAGATCCTATGAAACCAAACATTAAAATAACAAAGGCATTGGAGCTTGCCGCTGTAGCTTTATCAGGATATAGCAATTGCATAATGTCCATACCATATGAATAACTAAAGAAGACCACTGAAAAACCAATCAATAAAAGCAACTTAGACGTATAATTGCTAACCTGCCTGACAACATTAACATCATTTATATTTTTGCTAAAAAAAGGCAGTAAAACACCACTAAATATTTGTGCAAACATTAGTAAAGCGTAAAACAAACGATACCCTAAAGCATAAACCCCAGCCTCCTCATCACCAATTAAAAATTTTAGCATAACACTATCCATGTAGTTATATAATCCCATCAACATTATCAATAAAGCAAATGGCCAAGACTGTTTAAGAATAGGCACAATCCTCTGAAATTGAAACGAAATACTAACTTTAGATAATTGCTTTCTTAAAAAAACAACAAGTGAAATGGTGACCAAGCTAACTCCCATTAATTGTGCATATACAAAACGATTAATAGTTAACTCCCAATCAGAAATTCCGCCCCAAATAAGCACACTACAAATGGATATAATGACAACTCGATCTAATACCATAAATATGCCATCCCACTTAAATTTTTGTAGGCTTGAGACTATCGATCTGAGATACTGATTAAATGACGTTATGATTTGTAAAATACAGAGTATTAGAAGTAGATTAAATTCCAATCGATTGTACCCAAGCAAACTTCCTACACCAAAAGCTGC
>JAKMFK010000045.1 GCA_022425465.1 Bacteroidia bacterium
CATCGTCGAGTATTCTCGAAACTTTACGGCTCAATTGAGAACATAACTGTATACTGACGCCATCAATGCCGTCTATAAAAAATCGAATACTTGTTTCGGCTTGGTTGGAATCAACACCTACCAAGAAGGAATCAGTTTTTTTCAATTCTTCTTCTATTATACCTGTTATGAGTTCTTTTACTCCCAAAATTTTGCTAAGAAAAAAGGGGCGTTTGCCCCTTCAATTCTTATAATATTTGATGCAAATTTATGTCAAATGTTGGTAATTTCAAAATTATTTAGTGGGCCAAGTTGGTTTATATTCCATAGATTTGAAAGAATAAACGTATTTTGGAATGATTAAACGCAACACTAAATTCAATGTAATCATGCTTTCTGTTTTGGCTGTATTTTTTATGTCAAACAGAGGCGGTTCTCCCGGAGGAAGATCAGGTTCAACTACAGACAATGGAGCAACTTGTTCCACCAATGGGGGTTGTCATAGTGCAAGTGGACCGAGCAGACAAGACATACTCTCAACGAATGTTCCTTCAAATGGGTATGCTCCAGGTTCGACTTATGACATTACCGTTAATGTTTCAAACGAAGGTACATCCGTTTGGGGCTTTGAGATGATGGTAGAAGATCAAAATGGTTCGCCAGTAGGTGCTTTCTCCAACAATACTCAAGTGAACTCACTTAATGGTGGGTTGAGAGCTACACATAAATTTGCGAGTAGTTCTGCTAATAATGCACAAACGTGGGTTGCCAATTGGACAGCACCAACTAGCGGTACAGGTTCGGTTACATTCTATGTGGCTGCAATGGCTGCCAATGGCAATGGTAACAATAGAGGAGAAAAGATGTATATTGATACGATATCTATTTCAGAAAACATCTCTGCCAGTATTGCAGATATAGAGAATTGGAACATTAATTTATATCCGAACCCTACCACTCAAACTATATCGATTGATGGGTATACCAACACAAATTCTAAGTTGAAAGTAATTAATCAGACTGGGAAAGTAATGATGGATGTCAATTTTAACAATTCATTGGACGTTTCAGCATTAAGTACGGGTACGTATTACCTTAAAATTTATGAAAATAATCGCGTTTTCATGAAAAGGTTTACAAAGCTTTAAGTATTCTTTTGAAAGATGTAGATGATTGAACTTGATTTTTCGATGTTCAATAATGAAATAATGTAAGAATAGAGTCCTTTCAAAAGCGTAAGGGGTAGGAAAGTGAATTTATCTTTATAGGAATCACTAACCATTACATTGAAGAATGGGTCTAAAGGCATTCGATGCTTTTTAATCATTTTGAATCCTCTTCCCATAGCAAATAGCTCAATTGTTTTTGAGGTAAAATGCCAAATGTGTCTTGGAGTATCATAAGCACCCCAATAAGATTTGTTCATTCTTGCGTCTTGTGAATCACAATTAGGTAGGGCCAATATGAGGTAGCCATTGTTATTTAGTGATTTAGAAAACAATTCAAAATAAGCATCGTAGCTATATACATGTTCAAACACATGCCATAGACTGATGATATCATAATCGGTATCTAATTTTTCTTCAAGAAATTCGGATGGGCTATGTGCTTTAATTCCAAAGTTTTTTTTACAAAGGGCAATTGCTTTTTCACTAATTTCAACGCCAGTTACATCGTAGCCCTTTTTTTTCATGAAATTCATAAAGTAACCAGAGCCAGACCCTACATCAAGTAGTTTTTTACCCACGTGGAGACGCTTGATTTTCATGTATTTATAATGAAGCATTGCTCGACGAGCAACATGATAAACGGAATAGATTAACCCACTAGAAGTGTCGGAATGTTCTACATATTCTTCGCTATTGTAATATGGTCCGGCATCTTTTTCCAACGGAGCATTTGCAGTAAAAACAAATTGGCATTGTTCACATTGTTGGAGTTCGAATATTTCTTTTGATACAAGCCAGTCAGGAACATTTAAAAAATGCTTGAATGAAGAATGACCACAGACGGGGCATCGATTTATAGAATAGCTTTCTTTCAACTCCTATGATTTAGAGAATGCAAATAAACCATCTAAAAGTGAATAGTCCTTAATTCAAATGCTTTCTATTTTAAAATCAATGTAATTTGAATTACGTGTATTCATCGTGTTTGTGGACGAAATCTTTTATTTTCGCCCGAAGATTCAAAAAATCACAAAATGAATAATTTTAAAAAGATAAATACTGTTTTTGGATGGGTTACATTTTTGATAGCAATTGCTGTTT
>JAKMFK010000112.1 GCA_022425465.1 Bacteroidia bacterium
CTTGAGTGAAGTTTAATCCTAAAAAATGATAATCAGGATTAACTCGTATTTTTTCGATGAGAAAACGCTCAACCCCAGCAAAAATCAAATAGACACAAAAAAGAACACCAGGTGCAAATTTTTTACGAATTGACCACAATATAACAAACAATGTAAGTGCCATTAAAACCTCATAAAAAGGAGTCGGCCACACCGGATTTTCAAGGGTTATCCCATGAACATTACCCTCGTAATTGTATGCCCATACCCAATCAGGAAGCCAATTTAACCATGTTGGTTTAGGAGCTAAATTTTCGATTCCCCAGTCACCGTCTCCACTCATATGACAACCCATTCTTCCAACACCATAAGCTAACATCATAGCTGGACCACCCATATCCAACATTCGTTTCCATGGAACACCATTTTTGCCAGCATACCATAGTACACCAATTGCACCACCTATTAAACCACCAAAAAATGTCAACCCACTGAATGGATCTCTAAAGAGTATCATTGGATCAGCGAAAAATTCCTTAAAATGTTCCAAATGATGAAATAACTTAGCTCCAGCAAATCCTGAAAATGCCGCAACAAAAGTCAAATTACTGACAATCATGTATGGATGGAACATCACTGTTCGGTTCAAATCAGACTCACGTTCTTTTGTATATTGATGATATCTGTAACCAGCAAATGCACTAAGCATCAACATCCCCCATAACCAAGAACCCTCCCCTGATATTAAAAATGCCTGAGGGTTATCAGACAAATCGCTAAAATTTAATACAAGATAAATTATTTTAAATCCGATCAAAAAACCTACGAGACCATTGGTTATGAGTTCACGAGTAAGATTTGGTTTGGCTATTTTCTTTTGGACAGATTTTAAAACCCCTTCCTTCTCTAATCGCTTGAATTCAAGTGTGATTACCCAACTTGCTGCTAAGAAGGCTAAAGCAACAAAAAAACCAAACATCATCACAATTTTAAAACCAGGTATAGAAACACCAAAAAGATCTAATACTGCATGATATAAGGTAGGATACATAATTTTTTTTTTGATGCGAATTTAACATCCAAATTTTCAAATTTTAATTATTATTCCACTAAATATAAACTACCATAAGTATCTGTCTCAATTAGCTTTAAATTTTGGACCAAACACAAAATTTTCTGGTTTTTATTACGATAACTTTTCGGAACATAAACATAATCAATCTTATGCTTTATCATATTTGATTTCCAGTCGTAGTCTATCACCGAACTATCAGACTGCACATTAACCACATTTTTAAAGAACTCCGAATGTGAGTAATCCCAAATATCAGCGTCCATTCGTGATAAATAGCCACTTGGCATTTTAAACCCGTGCTTAATCTGATACGAAACATGATCAACTTCAAACTCACCAAATGACCTAAAACCATCTCGCACACCATATGGTATTAATAATACATTTTGATTTTTTGTATGACTTAGTACACTAGAGCCTTGATTAATATCAAAGCTATTCATTGGTTTTTGTGCATGGTCTATGTAGAAACCTAAAACAAATAAAAATATAAAAACAAATGATTTGAATCCTAATCTATCTTTAGAAAAGAGATAAAATACTCTAAATGAAAATAACCCTAAAAATACGACCAGCATTAAAATGAACCGGTCTGGAGATCTTACATTGTTTACAAAAGGGACGAAATGGATTATGCTAGAAAAATGAAAAAACAAATCGTTCCCATCAATTCTAATCAATGGAAACGTTATTAAAAAAAATGAACAACTCGTAAAAATTAAAAATCTACTTAAACCATCCCCCTTGAATCTTTTGACAAATAAAAAAACAGCCATAATTACAAGGAAAATCAAAGAAAAGCCGATAAAATTTTTATTGTCATTTGTACTATTGGTTAATCCTGAAATTGACCAATGATTGAAGAAAAAACTATCACTAGATGGCGTGAAAAGTAATCGAATATCTGAGGCACCCCACAAAGCTCCTTTCTCATCAAATCCCAAAACTCTAAAAAATCTCACGATTGTATGTCCAAATAAAAAAAATCCAAATAACCCTAATGTCTTTTTTAGATTCCAATTTCTAAACCACTTGTCTAACCCGAAAAACCAACTGATATAAATTACCAAAAATGATAACCCATAAAAAACCATATAGTAATCCATAAAAAAAGCGAGTAGTAGTAGCAGAATTAATGCACCCAGATTTACACGATTTAATTTACAGGTAGATTCCTGGAAAGGAAATGTCTTCATTACCATCATAATAATAAATGGAACAATCCCTATCAACACAAGATTAAAGTGCAGACCACATTTTACCAATATATAGGTATTGAATACAGAAACATAAGCGACAACAATAGCAAACAATGGTTTTACAACTATCTTTTTGGATAGGATGTAAAACCCTAAAAAAGCAACAATTAGTTGTACTAGAATCCCCAAATTAACCGCTAGCTCAATATCTCTAACGATGTAATTTATCAGACCAAACCAACAAGTATTCGCATGCATCCAGAGATTAGAGCCCAATGGATTGAAAAAATAGTCCGTAAAAAAAGGGGATGACCCTTGATCTAACTGATGAGTAAAATGCCACGTATTCCATACATATATTTTTGCATCATCATCTTCTGTTAGATAAAAAATATGACTAGAAAATCGACTTATTATGGAATAAAAATTAATAAAATAGCTAAAACAACCTATTAAAATAACTAAACCATACTCAAAGAAAAGGGCTTTGTACTTTGAGAAAAAACTCATTTAGCTATATCAAATAAAACCACTTTTGAACGAGATAATGCCATTCCACTCACAGCTATCTCATCAAAAGATTGATGCTCAATTGTATTCACCTTATTAGCATCATAGGGTGCTTCAAAGCGGATATAATTTTCGGAGAAACCCTGCATCAAATTTCCACCGTGTGCTTCTTCTTCCCACAGAACATCCATCTTTTTACCAAGTTGAGATTCATAAAAATGTCTTTTCTTTTTAGCACTAAGAATTCTCAACCGCTCTGCTCGATCGGATTTATCTGACTTGGAAACTTTGTTGGGTAATTTTTTGGCCGTTGTATTATTTCTTTCAGAATAAGGGAATACGTGCAAATAGCTAACTTCTAGTGAATTTATAAACTCATATGTAGACAAGAAGTGTTCCTCAGACTCACCAGGAAAACCAACTATAACATCAACTCCAATACAGCAATTGGGCATTTTAGATTTTATTTTTGCAATTCGATCTCGATATAAATCACTTAAATATTTTCTTCTCATCTTGGTCAATATCTCATCATTACCACTTTGTAGGGGAATATGAAAATGAGGAACAATCTTATTGCTCTGAGCTACAAAATCAATAATCTCATTACTGAGTAAGTTAGGTTCGATGCTACTTATACGAAATCGTTCGATTCCATCCACTTTATTCAATTCTACCAACAAATCATAAAATGTTTCCTCGTAATTTTGATTGGCACCAAAATCTCCAATATTAACACCAGTTAAAACAACCTCTTTTATGTTTTTTGATGCAACCTCTTTTGCTTTTTCAACCGTTTCTTGAATAGACACATTTCTACTCTTACCTCTTGCCAGTGGAATCGTGCAAAACGAACAGAAATAATCACATCCATCTTGAACTTTCAGAAAACTTCTCGTTCTATCTCCCATACTGTATGCAGGAACAAAATCTTGCGTATCTTTTATATTTTTATTGTGGACAATCGCCTTGGCTTCCTTCTCTAATGAATGAAGGTGTTCAATCATATTAAACTTCTCTGCTGCACCTAAAACCATATCAACTCCAGGAATACTTGAAATTTCCCTCGGTTTAAGTTGAGCATAGCATCCTATTACAACTACATAAGCATTTGGATTTTGCTTGAGAACTCCCTTAACTGTATTACGGCACTTTTTATCCGCATTATCTGTCACCGAACAAGTATTGATGATGTATATATCTGCCCTATCTGAGAAATCCACTCGAGTAAATCCGTTCTCTTCCAACTGTCTTACGATAGTACTACTTTCAGAAAAATTTAGCTTACAACCCAAGGTATGAATGGCTACTAGAGACATGACACGCAAAGTTAATTAACCTCATTGATTTCAGTTTGATTATTTTTTTAATTTGATTTTCTGACATTTGAACTCTTTTCATTGTAATTCGTTAATCCAATAACCATGCAACAAAGAACAATTGATCAAATTATACCTGCTCAAAAAGTGAATATGGGTGGCCATATCATAGATCAACCGCTACCTACACGTCAAATTGATGATCTAGACCCATTTTTATTGATCCATCATTGGCACGATCATCTACCAGGCAATCAAAAACCTCAGGACGTTGGAGTTGGGCCCCATCCTCATTGTGGGTTTAGTCCAGTCACTTTTATATTTAAGGGTGCTGTTGAACACCGAGATAGTCTTGGGAATCGTGCAGTTGTAAAAAATGGAGGCACTCAATGGATGTTTTCAGGAAGAGGAATTACGCACAGCGAACGATTCCCCAAAAAAATGGTAGAAGAAGGTGGCGAGTTAGAGTTTATTCAATTTTGGGTTAATGCCCCTGCTAAATTTAAAAATGAACCTCCTTATTATCAGCCTATTAGTCTTGAGGAAACTCCGTTATCAAAAGAAGAAAAAAGTAAAATATGGGTAGTTAGTGGCGAATACAAAGGAATAAAAGGAATAGCCCCAACCTATTCACCACAGTTGCTTCTTCGTGGAGAAATTGAGGATGGAAGTAGTTTAGAAATCCCTATACCAGAATCATATAATGCTCTCATATATGTACTGAATGGAAACTTAAATTTGAGTGGAGTCAATCTAAAAACCAAAGACATGGGAATTCTGAATCATGATGGTAATGGTATAAGAATAGAAGCAAATGAAGATACTCGCTTTATCATTTTAAGTGGAGAACCCATCAATGAACCTATTGCAACATATGGACCATTTGTAATGAATG
>JAKMFK010000061.1 GCA_022425465.1 Bacteroidia bacterium
ATGTTGGGCTGTTTTCTGTTTGGAGGTGATGATGTATTTAAAAAAATTAAAGTACTAAGCGGTGGAGAAAAAGCTCGAGTATCACTTGCCAAAACTCTTGTATCTGAAGCAAATTTTCTGCTTTTAGATGAACCCACAAACCATCTAGATATTGACTCTATCGAAATTATTATTGAAGCACTCAGGCGGTATGAGGGCACACTTATTTTTGTTTCTCACAATCGATATTTTATCGAAAAATTAGCAAATAAAGTATGGTGGATAGAGGATCAAGATGTAAAAGAATATCCAGGAAGCTATACTGAATATCTTTACAAAGTTCAACACGCACAAAAGCAAGTCAGTACACAAATAAGTCAAAAACAAAGGACTGATAAGAAAGAAAACAAAACTTCAAAAGACTCATGGAAACAAAAAGATCAACAAAAAGAAGTCCTCAAAAAGCTACACAAAAGATTGGAGCAGAAAGAAGAGCAATTAGCAAACGCTCAGAATCATCTTAAAAAATTAGAAAATAAACTAAGCACTTTAGAAACTCAAAATCAAGAAGATTATATAAATTTTAGTAAAGAATATGCTGATGCATCAACTTTAGTTAACCAATTATCGCTCGAATCTGAAAAATTGATGGAAGAGATTATTGAGATAGAATAAGTTCCCCTCAACCTATAAATGGTCGAACATATATTTACTCACTTTCTCATATAGGTGAATTCGATCCCTCCCTCCTACATTGTGTTTATGATGAGGATAAACAAAGTAGTCTAGTTGCACTCCTTTCTTAACTGCAGTTTGAAGATACTGCAAACTGTGTTGCCATAAAACTACGTCATCTAACCCTCCATGAATCATTAGTAGTTTACCTTGTAAATTATCCAAGTGATTTTTCAGATTTGTTTTAGCATATCCCTCCGGATTTTCCTGCGGTGTATCCATGTATCTTTCCGTATACATCACCTCATATAGCGACCAATCAATAACAGGCCCGCCAGCTACACCTACTTTAAAAACTCCTGGATGCCTACTCATCATGCTAGTAGTCATAAAACCACCATAACTCCATCCGTGTATCCCTAATCGATTTGTATCCACCCAATTCAGATTTTTCAACCAATCTACACCGGTTAATTGATCTTCCATTTCTTTCTCACCACAATTTCTAAAAATGCTACTTTCAAAATCAAACCCTCTGTCTGCACTGCCCCTTCCATCAATACTGAATACGACATACCCTTTTTGAGCCATGTATTGATACCACAGATTAGCTCCACCCATCCATCGATTCGTAATTAACTGTAAATGCGGTCCATTGTATAAATATACGACCACAGGGTATTTTTTATTCGGATCAAAATCTATGGGTTTGAATACCCTATAGAACAAATCGTCACCACTATTGCCTTTTAATTTTCCAATTTCAATTTGTCCCAGCTTATAGTCTTTCAAAGGGTTATCAGCTTTATGCAAAACCTCATTTACTGAGCCGCTAGCATTTATAATTCTTACCTCTCTTGGAGTATTTATGCTAGTATAGTTGTCTATAAAGAGAGTTTTATCTGCATTGGCAATTACTGAATGATACCCCTTACCTTGAGTTAGTCTGACCATTTTGCAATTTTTAACATTTACTTTATATAAATGTCTTTCAATGGGACTATCCTTTGTTGCTGTAATAAAAACATATTTTCCATCATTTGACATTCCATGAAGATCGGTAACGACCCATTCACCGTGTGTAATTTGTTTTATGAACTTACCATCATCTGAATAGAGATATAAATGATTATAACCGTCTCGTTCACTCCACCATAAAAATTTAGAAGGGTCATTTTTAAGGAAGACTGCACTATGTTCAGGTTCAACATATTTATCATTCTTTTCTTCAAAAAGTGTTTTTATAAACTCACCAGAAGTTGCGTCATATTTATTTAACCGCATATGATTTTGAGCTCGGTTTACGATAGCAATTAGTATATATTTTTCATCGGGAGTCCATGAAACATTGGTCAAATACTGTTCTTGGTCTCCAATCGTTTTTACAGTCACTGGATCTGAATCATCGTACATATTTTTAACTTTCACAACAACATGGTGACTCTTTGATCCTGCAGTTGGGTATCGTATCATCTTGGCAGTAGCTGGAGTGTCTGATA
The DNA here is from genome assembly GCA_022425465.1 of Bacteroidia bacterium. Classification (GTDB taxonomy): domain Bacteria; phylum Bacteroidota; class Bacteroidia; order NS11-12g; family UBA9320; genus UBA9320. The sequence goes on from JAKMFK010000061.1 coordinate 2,154, forward strand.
ATTGATACAATGGATACGTTGTAACCATACGTTCATCCATTTCATAATAGGCTAATTTTTGATAATTGGGAGAAGGAAAAAGTCCATCTGTTATGCCAAACTCACTTCTATGAACGCTCTCCCCAATTACAATTCCGTTGGTATCGGAAGTGATTGAATGATTATTTCCTTTTACTCCATAATCTAATCCATTTTCTAAATGAGCCATATAACCTGATGCATCAGAAAACAAAACAGGACTATTCACATCATCTGATATTTTAATAGGTAATTCTTTTGAAGTTTTTAAGTCGATGTGATATAAGAATACATGTTGACCACTCACAAATTGAAATTCACGATTATTAACCCATTTTGCATGTGGCAATCTGGTTAGTTCAAATGAATCTGAAAGTGATTTATTGATATCGTTAAGTGTTATGCTAATATTACGTCCACTCGGTTTTTGTATTTCCTGAACTTCTATATAAGACTTCTCTTCATTAAATATTAATTGTGAAAAAGATTTGCCCCCTGGTAACCACTGAAGATCATATAATCCTTTTGGGTATAGATGATAACCCGTTATAGCATCTTGAATAGTTAGAAGTTTATCCTGAGACCATGAAAAAAGGGTCGTAAAAATCAACAATATGGTTAAAAAATTTTTCATGAGACAAATATGCGTAATATTTAAACAGTTGCTTCCTTTACCTAAAACTTAATAGTCACTAAAAATACAAAACGAATACTGACCAAACAAAGTAATCTAGTAATTAGGACGATATAAATGATTAAGGTTGAATTATCTATATAATATGAATGAGATAAATTATCTTTGTAGAGATATATTACCTATTTAAATAATTTAATGTCCAAGTCACAAGAAACTTACAGTAAAAAAGAAAAAGAAAAAAAACGTCTAAAAAAACGTAAAGAAAAACAAGAAAAAAGAGCTGAGCGTAAAGCAGCATCCAAAGGCGGTGGATTAGAAAACATGATGGCTTACATTGATGAAAATGGTAATATCTCTGACACACCACCTGATCCAGACAAAAAAGTTGAATTTGAGTTAGAAGACATTGTAACAAGTGTCCCAAAACAAGAAGCTTTTGATATCGATGCAGTTCGTGAGGGCAAAATTGATTTCTTCAATACTGAAAAAGGTTTTGGATTCATTAAAGAATCTGTTACAGGCGAAAGTTATTTTGTTCACTACAAAGGTCTTACTGAAGATGTAGACGAAGGAAATAAAGTTTCCTTTCAGCTAGAAAAAGGGATGAAAGGCCTAAACGCTATCAATGTAAAAAAGATTTAATCCACCTTTTCTTTTAGTACAATAAGTAGGTAATCAAACACCAATTTTTAGTAAAAACTACTACTAACAACCAATTCTTTTGTTCCATGAGTCCAAGAGTAAAATCCTTCCCCAGATTTAACACCCTTTTTACCTGCATTTACCATATTGACTAATAAAGGACAAGGAGCATATTTAGGATTACCAAACCCTTCATACAAAACCTCTAAAATAGCAAGACAAACATCAAGACCAATAAAATCAGCCAATTGCAATGGTCCCATTGGATGAGCCATTCCTAGCTTCATCACATTATCAATATTATTAACATCTCCAACACCTTCGTGAAGTGTCCAAATAGCCTCATTTATCATCGGCATTAGAATACGATTTGCTATAAAACCTGGATAATCATTTGACATAGCTGGAATCTTACCTATTGTTTTAGATAATTCTTCAATCGTATTAGTAACTGTATCTGATGTACTGTAACCATTGATAATTTCAACCAACTGCATAATTGGAACAGGATTCATAAAATGCATACCAATAACTTGTTCAGGTCGCTGAGTTTGAGCGGCTAGTTCAGTGATACTGATTGATGAAGTATTTGATGCCAAAATACAATGTTTTGGGGCATACACATCCATATCTTTAAATATCTTAAACTTTAAATCTTTGTTTTCTGTAGCAGCCTCGACAATTAGATCAGAATCTTTTACTCCTAATTCAATTGAGGTGAATATTTTAATATTGTTTAGCGTAGTTTCTTTATCCGATGCTTTGATTTTTTCCTTAGATATCATACGATCCAAGTTTTTAGAAATCGTACTTAAAGCTCTTTCTAAAG
>JAKMFK010000066.1 GCA_022425465.1 Bacteroidia bacterium
TTTGCAATTGTAAAAAAATAAAACGTTTTATGGATAACACGCAGGAAAGAAAAAAAATACTATTCATTTCATCTGAAATGAGACCTTTCTTAGATGGAGACACCCCTTTAGCAGAGATTGCAAGATATCTTCCTCAAAAAATTCAAGAAAAAGACAATGAGGTCAGAATATTAGTTCCCCGGTTTGGTGTAATAAATGAACGAAGAAACAGATTGCACGAAGTTGTTCGTTTGTCGGGAATGAACATAACCATTGACGACAATGACAACCCACTTACCATAAAAGTAGCCTCTATTCCAAATACGAAGATGCAAGTTTACTTTTTAGATAACGAAGATTTTTTTCAACGTAAGTTTGTTTATAATGACGAAAATGAAGAGTTCTTTTCTGACAATGATGAACGGACTATTTTCTTTTGTAAAGGAGCTTTAGAAACAGTTAAAAAGTTGGGATGGTATCCGGATATTATTCACTGTCAGGGATGGATGACTAGTTTAATCCCCCTTTATTTAAAGACACTATACAAAGATGAACCCGTTTTTTCTAACTCTAAGGTGATTTATTCTGTTTATGAGAATGATTTTAAAGAAGATCTTGGGGAGGACTTTATGAGAAAAGCGAGTTTAAATTATATTGAAGACGAAAAACTTGAACCCTTCTCAAAAGCAGACTGTTCAAGTATGCACATTGGAGGAATAATGCACGCTGACGCTGTAGTAAAATGCGAGTCAGTTGACGACGAAGTGAATCAAAAACTAGATTCATGTGAAAAGCCGGTGTTAAACCATTCTAACGATCAAATAGCTGACAACTATCTTAATTTTTATAACTCGCTGTTAGCTGAAGAGTAAATTATCGGTGAAGAATTTTAATAAAAATACAAAGATTAAGGGGTGTTTACCCCTTTTTCTTTTGTTGCTTGTTTGTTCTTGTAAAAAAGAATCAACCAATATTGGGCTTGATTTGATTGGTGATGAATCTTTGGCAAACGCAATCAATGTTGAATATCGCGATCTTTCTTTTAGAACAGTAGCAGACGACACGTTTATCGTGAATGATTTAAGTTCAAGCATTTTGGGAATAATAAATGATCCAGTTTTTGGAGAAAGTAAGGCCAGTTTGGTTGTTCAACCTCAACTGACAGAGACAGGAATTAATTTAGTTGGCAATACGATTGACTCCATTCAACTTGAGTTGGTTTTTGACATCAGACAAACCGTTGATGCTGGCGATCGAATTATATCTTACGAACTAAACTATGGAGATATTCAAAGTGAGATAACTATTGACGTTTATCGTTTGGATGAAGATTTAACAGACGAGGACTATTCAAGTAACTATATACCTAATACAGGGGTTAAGGTTGGCGAGTATACGGGAAGGTTTAATTTAGACAGCATAAAAAGAGAAATCGATGGTGAGGCTGTTACCTTATCACCAAGAATGACCATTGATTTAGATGATGTTTTTGGACAAGAAATTTTAGATTATGAGGAACTGGTGTTTAGCTCTAACGATGAGTTTATTAAGGTTATGAAGGGGTTGGTTTTGGTTCCTAGGTCTATTTCGGCTGGAAACGGTGCAATTGTCGCCGTTGAAACCACAAATACCAGATCAAGCTTGAGTCTTTTTTACTCCGATTCTCTTGAGTTGTCAATTCCGCTAGGCTTAGGATCAAAACGAGTTAATTTTTTTGAAACCAATCACACCCCCATTATAGATGAGCAGAAAATGGGTGCGGGTCACTACAGCAAAACCTATGTTCAATCTTTAGGTGGAACCAAGGTTAAAATAGAAGCACCTCAACTAGATTCCATCATCGAATTAAATGAAGCCATTGTAATTAATGAAGCCAAATTGGAGATTTCAATAGACACGTCGTTAAACTTTAATGGAAATTTTGAACAAGCACCAAGGCTCTGGCTTTTGACCCCGGACACATCAAACTTAAGTCGGTCTCAGACCTTAATATCAGATATAGCAAACGAGGTTCGTTTTTCAGAGTCTTATTACGACGCAACCACCAATAGCTATACATTTTATTTTAACAGATACTTACAACAATTACAACAAACACACCGTTTAACAGGCAACAATGAATTTAATTGGTTTTATTTAAGTGTGCCTACAGACTATCCAATTACGCCCCATAGGGTTATTGTAAATTCTGACACTACAACAGGGTCTGTAAAACTAAATGTTAAATATACAAAACTGAATTAACTTCAAATCGTTAAAGATTTAGCCATGTTTGATATAAAACTTGCTTCCAAACAACATAACAACCATGAATCGATTATTAAAATAGGAGATGAATCGGTTGGTAGTGAAGAGTTGTGCATAATTGCTGGACCTTGTGCCGTTGAATCAGAAACGCAACTTGATGAAATTGCCAAGGGGGTTTCAGATTTAGGAATTAAATTTATGAGAGGAGGTGCTTATAAGCCTAGAACCTCACCTTATGCATTTCAGGGTCTCAAGAAAGAAGGCTTGAGGCTGCTTAAGGAGTCTTCAAAAAAGTACGATCTAAAAATAGTAACTGAAGTTTTAGACACAACATTAATTGAAGAGGTATACCCATATGCTGACGTTTTTCAGGTAGGTTCAAGAAATGCCAAAAATTATCAGTTTTTAAAAGAACTAGGAAAAACAGATAAACCAATTTTATTAAAAAGAGGAATGTCAAGTACAGTTAACGAGTGGCTGTTGGCAGCAGAATATATATTACTCGGGGGCAATGAAAATGTCATATTATGTGAGCGAGGAATTAGAACTTTTGATACATCACTTAGAAATACGATGGATATTGCGGCAATTCCTTTAGTAAAAGAGTTAAGTCATTTGCCTGTTATTGTAGATCCAAGTCAAGGAACAGGAAAGAGAAGTTTGGTAACCCCTCTTTCTTTAGCTGCAATTGCTGCTGGTGCAGATGGCCTTATGATAGAGGTTCATAACGAACCAGAAGAGGCCCTATCTGACGGTTTTCAAAGTATGTATTTAAACTCCATGAAAGAATTTACAGAAACCATAAGAAAACAAGCTAATCTATCTAATAGAACCTTAAATTTAAATACGCTTACACACACATTATGAAACTAGCTATTGTGGGTGCCACCGGCATGGTTGGACGAACTATGCTTGAAGTGCTTAAAGAGAGAAAGGTAAACATAGAAAAGTTATATCTTGTGGCCAGCGAAGCTAACAAAGGAAAGGTTATAAAATACAATGGAGAAGAATACGTATTAACTACCTTAGAAGATGTTTTAACTTTCGATGTAGACTTTGCCCTTTTTTCTGCTGGTGGTGAAATTTCCTCCGAATGGGCACCCAAATTTGCTCAAAAAGGCATAACTGTCATTGATAACTCATCAGCCTGGAGAATGAACGAAAACTGCCCACTGGTAGTTCCACAGATTAACCAAAACACCATTGGAAACAACAAGATTATTGCCAACCCGAATTGTTCTACTATTCAAATGGTTTTGGCTTTGTCTAAACTTCATGAAACTCATAAAATCAAAAGACTTGTCGTATCAACATACCAATCGGTCAGTGGAACAGGTAAGGTTGCGGTTCAACAAATGGAGGATGAGAGAAGGCAGGGGTCTTCATCAAACAAAGCTTATTTATATCCAATAGATCAAAACTGTATTCCTCATTGTGATGTTTTTTTGGATAATGGCTATACTAAAGAGGAAATGAAGCTTGTGAATGAAA
>JAKMFK010000072.1 GCA_022425465.1 Bacteroidia bacterium
ACGGCAAATCGAATTTGAGGAGGGCTGAAATTAACATCGAAATCTTGATAGAAATTTTGAGCTGTATTAACGGATTCGAAGCGCCATCTTTGTGTATCTAATATATTCGTAGCATTCAGGGTATAGGTGAAGTTTTTGTATTTTTTCTGTAATGCTAAATTTAATGCACCAGCTGGAAGGACAATATTTATTCCAGATACAGCTCTGGAATTGTAATAGCCCCAAACTTGGAAAGAAAAATCATTACCTAGATTAAAATTATTATTCATGTTGAACCGGAGGCTACTATTGGTAATATCGATTGATGATTCTGCGATATTGTTTTTTAATGCAGTATAAGCAAAGGTGCTAAACAAACGTAAACTCCAAAATGAAACAGGATAAAAAGAATAACTTAATATAGTAGAAAGGGTCTGCTGCTCGTCCACATTAGCTGGGCGAATGGTCACAAATCCCGAGCTATTGTCAATGCTAGGTTGAAAACGAGATATGACATCTTTTTCATCGGTGTATTGCACGGTTAAATTCACTGATTTAAATCGGTAATCCAACTGAAAGTTATTCGTATATGAGGGTTTTAAGCTCACATTTCCTTCAAAAGCCTGTTCCAAATCCACAAAGAAAACAAACGGAGCCATATCAGTAAATGCGGGACGATTAATTCTTCTACTACTAGACAAATTAAGGTTGTTAAAATCATTGATTTTATAGCTCAAAAAAACCGATGGAAAAAAGTTCCCGTATTCTCTATCCACAAAAATTGAAGCGTCTAAAAGCGATTTCACTTGTGTTTGTGTAAATTCATACCTTAATCCTGCCTGCACTTTTACTTTTTCCGATAATGGAAAATTTAGCTGAGAATAGGCGGCACCAATTTTTTCATCCAATTGACTTGAATTTGCAAATCGATTATCCATTATTCCTTCTTTGTAGATATAATTGGTATTTGTAAAATCATTTTCTATGTATTTTAGTCCTGCTGAAAAACGAACATTTTCTGTAAACTTATTCTCATAGTCAGAAGAATAAACAGAGATGGTAAAAGGAGATGATTTGGTAGAGTTAAAATTTAAATCCGATACACTTTGTGGACTTACCAAATTAACAAAATAGTCTACAGGCTGATCGTTATCAAATTTTAAATAATCAACTGCAAAATCAAGATTACTCTCTTTCCATTTATAATTTAGATAGACACTGCTTTGTACATTTTTCCAAAGATTATCTTCTGTAGTTTCATAATAATCGTCAAAAAATGGTTCGTTAGAATGTTTAGCATTTTTATATTCGATCATTCTATAGTTATTGGAATAGCCGGTAACAGTAGTCCCAAGGGTAAATTGCTCACTTAATTTTTGGTCGTAAGAAAAACTGAGGTTATGAACTAAACGGTTATTATCCCTAACTGCATCAACGGTTGTTGTTAAAGGCTGTTCATTGACAATAATCGAACGTGAAAGTCGCCCTGTAATGGGAAGTTGATTGTCCAAAAGCGAATAATTAAATGAAATACTTGACTTTTTCTCAGTAACATTGAAACTGGTGCCAATATTTTTTCGTGCTTTTTCTTTCGCATAGCCCAAGGCGGTATTAAAATTACCATTGTAACCCGCATCATTGCGTTTATTTAATTCAATATTAATATAGCCAGCATTTCCCGAAGCATCAAATTTAGCAGGAGGTGTGGTGATCAGCTCAATGGATTTGGCATTTTCAGCATTTATCCCGTTTAAAAATTGAACCAATGCACTTGCGGGCATATAATTCATTTTCCCATTAATCATGATATTTACGCCACTTTTTCCCAATACTGAGATGGATTCATTTTCTCTGTCGACAATGATACCTGGGGTACGCTCCATAATATCTAGTATAGATGATCCTTGAGCGGTAGCATCGTCTTCTATATTAATTATAGTTCGGTCAATCGTGCGTTTAATTGGGGCTTTTTTTTCCTCAATTGACACTTCATTCAAAGCAAAAGAGGATTCCGTTAAAACAAGATTCTCCAATACAATAGCCTTATCTCCTACTAGATTTAACACATTGGTTATAAATAGTTTGAAACCTATACTTGAAATTTGAATTTCATAGTAACCGGTTTTTTCAGTAGTAATCTCAAAATAGCCCTTTTCATTTGATGCAGTAAACGCAGCAGCCCCTTTAGTTGCTATGTCTTGTAACACAATATCAGCAAATGGGACGGGTTGCTGGTTAGTATCGAAAACATATCCGCTAATTGTGGTTTGCGCAACTGAAATAAAAGGGAGGAGTATAAAAATAGTGATGGTTGATATTTTTGTCATTATTGGTTATGGTCTTTTTGTAAAGTTAGTTGCAATTTGCAACTAAATCGTTAAGCCAGTTTTATTAAAAATAAAAATTACACTATGTCTAATTTAGACAGGGGAAAAATAGCAACATGCCAAAAAATTTTAAAATAATTTTCACTTTCCGTAAGTTTTCAATAAAAACTAATCCCCATCACGTATCTACACAAACCCCAAACACATCCCCCCTAAAATAGCATCCAGAGAATCTCAGGATAGGGCAATGATAGATGAGGTTAAGAAAAGATTTGAGTTGTGTCCATTGGTGTAAAAGAAAAACCTCCACTACATATTACCAGTATTCTTT
>JAKMFK010000078.1 GCA_022425465.1 Bacteroidia bacterium
ATCCGTGTACTGATCGGATTAATTTTAACATGCAGTTTGCTAACCAAGAATATGCTCCTGTGACCCTACAGATTTATTCTGTTTTTGGGAATCTTATGCTCTCACAATCATACACTAGTATTACCTCAAGTCCATCTCCTCCCATTACCATTTACCTTACCAATCTAAAATCAGGGATGTATACGTTAGTTATACGTGCCAATGGTGTATATAAAATAACTAAGTTTGTGAAACTCGCAACGTAATGAGACTAAAGACAATTCATACCGGAAATTTTATGCTCGATGGAGGAGCAATGTTTGGAACCGTCCCAAAAAGTATCTGGCAAAAAATAAATCCTGCCAATGATCAGAACATGTGTAATTGGGCCATGCGATGCTTGCTTGTTGAAGACGGAAATCGATTGATCTTAATTGATAATGGTATGGGAGAAAAACAAAGTGAAAAGTTCTTTGGATACTACTATCTCAACGGAATTCACTCACTCAAAAAATCACTCCATGATGCGGGTGTTGATTTTAATGATATTACGGATGTGGTGCTTACCCATCTCCATTTTGACCATTGCGGCGGAAGTGTGAAATGGAACACTATGAAAGATAATTATGAGTTGACATTCCCCAATGCAACATACTGGGTTCATGAATCGCATTGGAATCATGCTATAAATCCTAATCCTAGAGAGAAAGCATCTTTCTTAAAAGAAAATATGCTCCCTATTCAGGAATTGGGTCACCTAAAATTTATGCCTGACAACCTCCAGATTACCGATAATATATCAGGCATTTTAGCTCAAGGACACACCGAGTCTATGTTTTGTCCCAAGATATCCATTGGTAATCAAACGCTGGTATTTATGGCTGATATGATACCGAGCATTGGTCACATTAAACCCAATTACGTAATGGGTTATGATATACGACCATTAGAGACGATGAAAGAACGAGAGTCCTTCCTTAAAAAAGCAGTATCCGATGAATACATTCTGTTTTTTGAGCACGATTTATCCATTGAATGTGGAACCATATCCGTGTTAGAAAGAGGCTATCAAATTCAGAACGCAGGAAATTTGAGTGACTTTGTGAAATAAAAATACCTTTGTTTATCCAGCAACAAAAACCAGACACTAAAAACCAATGGAAAATCAATTTGATAATGCATTAGATTACCACTCAGAGGGTAGACCAGGCAAAATCGAAGTTGTCCCTACCAAACCAACTCAAACCAAAAGAGACTTGAGTTTGGCCTATTCACCTGGAGTAGCAGACCCTTGTGAAAAAATACATGACAATCCTCAAGATGCTTTTAAGTACACTGCCAAAGGAAATTTAGTGGCTGTAATCAGTAATGGATCTGCCGTATTGGGATTGGGTAATCTGGGGCCCCTTGCCTCAAAACCGGTCATGGAAGGAAAGGGAGTCCTATTCAAAATATTTGCTGATATTGATGTTTTTGACATTGAAGTAGATGCTTCTGATCCTCAAAAATTCATTGATATTGTAAAAGCACTTGAACCTACTTTCGGAGGGATTAACTTGGAAGACATCAAGGCTCCTGAAAGTTTCTTAATTGAGGAAACCCTCAAAAAAGAAATGAAAATTCCACTGATGCACGACGACCAACATGGCACCGCCATTATCAGTACTGCTGGATTGCTCAATGCATTGGAGTTGGCCAACAAAAAAGTAGATGAGGTAAAAGTCATTGTCAATGGTGCTGGTGCAGCTGGAATTTCATGCGTTAAATTATGGATATCGGTAGGTGTTAAAAAAGAAAACATATACATGTTTGACCGAGAAGGACAAGTCAGTGACTGCAGAAAAGATTTAGACCCTTGGAAGGAACTTTTCAAAACACCCAAAAAATTTAATTCTTTGGCTGAAGCAATGCAAGATGCCGATGTTTTTTTAGGCTTATCCGTTGGGAATATTGTGACGCAAGACATGATTCGGTCAATGGCAAAAAACCCCATTGTTTTCGCACTTGCAAACCCAAATCCAGAAATTGCATACGATGAAGCAATGGCTTCAAGAGATGACATTATCATGGCTACTGGTCGATCTGATCATCCAAATCAAGTGAATAATGTATTAGGTTTCCCATTTATATTTAGAGGTGCATTGGATGTAAGAGCAACGGCAATCAATGAAAAAATGAAGTTGGCTGCAGTAAAGGCCCTTGCAGAATTAGCAAAAGAACCGGTACCGGATGTTGTACTCATCGCTTATAACCAACCTGATATGAGTTTTGGGAAAGATTATATTATACCCAAACCTCTCGATCCACGATTAATTTCAAGTGTGTCTCCTGCAGTAGCTAAAGCAGCTATGGAAAGTGGTGTTGCTCAGTTTGACATTAACGATTGGGACGGTTACAAGACAGAGTTAAGAAAAAGACTGGGACTTGACAATCGATTCCTTCGAAACCTAACCTTAAGAGCGAAACAAAATCCACAACGTGTGGTATTTGCTGAAGCAGATAATCCTAAAATTTTAAAAGCCGCACATACCGCAAAAGAGGAAGGAAGTTGTATTCCAATCCTTCTTGGCTTTGAAGATTACATCAGAGGACAAATTGAGGAACTGGGATTAAATTTGGATGATTGCACTATTATAGACCCCAGTCGTTCACCAGAAATTACCAATCGTTATGGACAAATTTATTATGAAAAAAGAGCTCGTAAAGGTATTACGCTTCTTGAGGCAACACGAAAAATGAGGCAAAGAACCTACTTCGGTACCATGATGGTGGAACTAGGGGAAGCTGATGCATTTATATCCGGCCAAAACAGAAATTATCCCGATACCATCAGACCTGCACTAGAAATTATTGGTAAAGAAGACGGTATAAACAAGGTGGCGGGTATGTACATCATTATGAGTAAGCAAGGTCCACTGTTCTTTGCGGATACAACTGTAAATATCGATCCCTCATCAGAAGACTTAGTAGATATTGTTAGACTCATTCATAAAACAGTTACCAAACTACAAATCAAACCAAGAATAGCCATGTTGAGTTATAGTAATTTTGGTTCTGCAAAAGGGAAAACAGTCACCAATATTCAAAAGGCTCTACAAAAACTAAACACTGAAAATCCTGAAATTTTAGTCGATGGAGAAATGCAAGCCAACACTGCTTTAGATGCTGAATTGAGGCAAGAGCTTTTCCCATTTTGTAAATTGGGTAGCGAAAATGCGAACGTTTTCATTTTTCCAGCATTGTCATCAGGGAACATAGCATATAAAATGGTTCAGAGCTTGGGTATTTCAGAAGCTATAGGGCCAGTTCTAGTCGGTTTTAGAAAATCTGTACACGTATTGCAATTGGGTAGCTCTGTTCGTGAGATTGTCAATATGATCAATCTTGCCGTAGTTGATGCTCAAAGCAAAAAAGGCTTATTCTAACTCATAAGATGACCATTCACCAGGTTAAAACAGATAGTTTATGGTATGAGAAGGGGTTAGTTATTCGAAATGAAATACTTCGAAAGCCATTGAATCTGAAGATTTATGATGAAGATTTATCGGATGAAGCAAATCAAATTCACTTTGTGGCAGAACATGATAGTCAAATTTTGGGAACAGTGAGTTTGATATCTCATTATAAAAAAAATACAGGGAAGCTTCGACAAATGGCCACAATACCTGAGGTCAGAGGAGAAGGATATGGCCGAATGTTGGTTCACGAACTTGAAAAATATGCAATGAATGACAAGATGAAAACCATCGTTTTACATGCTCGCCACTATGCCATTGGATTTTATCAGAAATTAGGCTATTCCATCTGTTCAGAGCCGTTTGAAGAAGTTGGCATTGAACACCGAGTCATGCAAAAAGAGCTTCACTAAGGCCCAAAAGAATTCCAATCTTATTACTTTTGAAATTCATGAACTTGGATTCTGAAAATCACTTCGTTAATAGAAGCAATTGGTTAAGAGCTGCAATACTTGGGGCTAATGATGGCATATTGTCTACGGCAAGTATTATCATTGGAGTTGCCGCCGCTGCAACAACACGTGAGTCCATTGTACTTGCCGGAATTGCTGGATTAGTGGCTGGAGCATTATCCATGGCTGCGGGAGAATATGTGTCTGTGAGTTCACAATCTGACATAGAAACTGCTGATTTAAAAAGAGAACAACAAGAATTGGACGAATATCCAGAAGAAGAGCTTCAAGAACTTGCTAAGATATATTCCAATCGTGGGCTAACTCCCGAACTTTCAATTGAAGTTGCTAAACAACTCACACAACACAATGCTCTAGAAGCTCATGCTAGAGATGAACTGGGTATTAACGATATTAGTCAAGCCAAACCATTACAGGCTGCTTTTGCATCTGGAGCTGCATTCATTTTTGGTGGGATACTCCCTATCATAGTTGCCTTGTATGTTGAATTAAATCACATGATTGTCTTTCAATACTCTTTTTCGATTCTATTTCTCGCTTTTTTAGGAGCTGTGGCAGCTAAGACTGGCGGATCAAGTGTTTGGAAAAGCGTTGCAAGAATCACATTTTGGGGTACATTAGCCATGTTATTTACTGCCCTCATTGGATATCTATTTGGGGTATCCATATCATAGGATATTGGGGTTAAAACACCATCTTTGCACTCTGAATTTGCTACACAACATAAACGAACCAAGTGATCTTAAAAAATTAGCAACAGATCAGCTACCTCAATTGTGTTCAGAAATTAGGGAGTTCTTCATTGATAAAATTTTAAAAAACGGAGGTCATTTCAGTGCAAATCTTGGTGTAGTTGAACTGACTGTTGCTCTGCACTACATTTATGATTTCAAAGTGGATAAGCTTATTTGGGATGTTGGACATCAAGCATACATACATAAGATTTTAACAGGTAGAAAAAAAGAATTTGATCGCATACGTAAACTAGGTGGGCTAGCTGGATTTCCAAAAATGAGTGAAAGTGAGTATGACCATTTTGGTACAGGACACTCTTCAACATCAATATCAGCAATACTTGGAATGGCTGAGGCCGCTATACTCGATCAAAAAAAACACAAGCACATTGCAGTAATTGGCGATGGTTCGCTAACGGGGGGGATGGCTTTTGAAGCATTAAATAATCTTGGAACTTCCAATTCGAATGTCTTAGTTATTATTAATGATAATCAAATCGGGATTGACCCCAACTCTGGTGCCATCAATCACCACTTGAATACCATTAACGAAAACGTCAATTTTTTCAAAACACTTGGATTAGAATATGAGGGTCCCATTGATGGTCATGATCTCAATGAATTAATTACCTCGCTAGAAAAAAGTATAGCTGTTTATTCACCCAAAATCTTACACATACGCACCGTCAAAGGAAAAGGATACCTTCCCGCAGAAAAAGCTCAAACAGACTGGCATAGTGTGAGTTACGTTAAAATTGATCCATCCAAGGCAAAGACAGATAATCCTACCCCATCAAAGTTTCAAGATGTATTTGGTTATACCTTACTGGAATTGGCAGAGAGAGACCCTCGAATCGTTGGAATCACACCAGCAATGCCCAGTGGTAGTTCTATGAAAATACTTATGGATGCAATGCCTCACCGTGTTTTTGATGTTGGAATTGCCGAACAACATGCTGTTACATTTTCTGCTGGTTTAGCTGCTACTGGTAAAAGACCTTTTTGTTCGATCTATTCATCGTTCGCCCAAAGAGCCTACGATCAGATTATTCACGATGTAGCACTTCAAAACATTCCTGTCGTATTCTGTATCGATCGGGCTGGGCTTGTAGGAGCAGACGGTCCTACCCACCACGGATCTTTTGACATTGCATACCTAAATGCTATCCCCAACTTAACCATCATATCTCCCATGGATGAACATGAATTGCGAAATGCCATGTACTGGGCTGTTGATCACATAGATGGGCCTGTAGTCATTCGATATCCAAGAGGGTTGGGTAGCAAGACGAAATATAAAAATGAAATTCAACCCCTAAAAATTGGAACCAGTCGAATCCTGCAAAAAGGTGATCAAATTGGGATTATTTCTATTGGAGAAATAGGTATTGAAGTTCAAAAAGCCATTAATAAGTCTGGTATTCATCGCCATATTTGTCACATCGATGCACGGTTTGTTAAGCCCATAGATAATAATGAAATACTCAATATGCTTCAAACCTTTGACCATATCATTACCGTTGAAGAGTCCTGTTTGATTGGAGGATTTGGTCAACAAATAAAAACAATCGCTCAAGATTACAATTACACGGGCAAGATTACTTCTCTTGGTTTGCCAGATCAATTCATTGAACAGGGAACAAGAGAAGAATTAAGAGCAAAATATAACTTGGATAAAGACGGGATATGCCAATTGATTCAAGCTATAATTCCAAAAAAATAAACCGTCTATAATCACCCACCATTTTTCCTTTTCTTTGTAGAAGTGTATTGGATACGAATTGTATTACTATCTCCGATTGTTGCAATCTATTGGTTTATCACATCGATAAGAAATTGGGGGTATGATCAAAAGATTTTAAAGAGCACTTCATTTGAGGTTCCCATTATATCTGTAGGTAATCTAGCAGTTGGAGGTACAGGGAAAACGCCCATGGTTGAATACCTCATCAACCTACTATCTAAAAAATATTCAATTGTGGTTTTAAGCAGGGGTTATGGAAGAAAAACTTCTGGATTTTTATGGGTAGAAAAAAATCAATCTTCCAGTCAGGTAGGTGATGAACCCTTGCAGATAAAATGTAATTACGATCAGATATCGGTAGCTGTATGTGAAAATCGAGTTATAGGAGTTCGCCGAATATTAAAAGAAAAGCCTAAAACAAGTTTAATTATTCTTGATGATGCCTTTCAACATCGAAAAATTCAACCCAAAGTTTCACTTCTGCTTTCCACCTACGCAAAACCCTATTTCAAGGACTGGTTGCTTCCAGCAGGAAACCTCAGAGAAGGCAGACATAGTGCAAATCGTGCCGATGCAACCATTATGACAAAGTGCCCAGAAAATTTTGAACCCATCTCGCCTAAAAACAAACCTGTATTCTACGCCAAGAGTAACTATATTAACCCAAATATAGATACTCCTGTATTTGGATTTAGTGGACTTGCCAATAACAATATCTTTAAGAAACATCTAGATAAATCTTATTATTTAACTGGGTTTATTGGGTTCAAAGACCATCACATTTATACACAAAAACAACTGGATTCATTGATTGAAAAAGCCAATGGTGCAACGCTTATATGTACCCAAAAAGATTGGGTGAAAATCAAGGATTTAAAAATCAATCATAAAATTGAAAAGGTGAATATGTCACATCAAATAACAGAAAGTGGCAAATTTGATAACTGGTTAATTCAACAAATTGAAAGCTAAAAAACACTTCGGTCAGCATTTTTTAACAAGCCAAACTACTGCACAAGAAATTGTCAATGGACTTGGGAATATTGATGATCATGATGTGCTTGAAATTGGACCTGGTATGGGTATCTTAACCCAATATCTGTTGACCAAGGCAAAAACATTCAAAGCCGTTGAAATTGATGATGATGCAACCGAATATCTCAAAAACCAATGGCAAAACATCGAAATTATTCAAGCTGATTTTTTAAAAATTACTCTCACGGATTACTATAACCAATCCTTTCGATTAATTGGCAATTTCCCCTACAATATTTCATCCCAAATCGTTTTTAAAATCATTGAAAACTCTCATTTAATTGATCAATGGGTAGGCATGTTTCAACTGGAGATGGGTATTCGACTAGTTGCCCAACCAAAAGATAAAAAAAACTATGGAATTTTGAGTGTTCTCATGCCTTTTTACTACGATGTAGAACAAATGATGACACTACCCCCTAAGGCATTCAATCCACCGCCAAGAGTCAATAGCATTGTCGTAAAAGCAAGAAAAAAACAGCATAAATTTAAAGCTGATCCCAAATTAATCAAAAGAGTCGTCAAAACTGCTTTTGGACAAAGAAGGAAAACATTGAGAAATAGTCTAGCCTCAATTATTGCTAAAGAGCTTTTTATTACCCATCAATTTGCTACCTTGCGACCTGAGAACCTCACCTATCTTCAATTTGAGGAATTGTGTGTGTTCATAGAACCCCATGTCAGTAATTGAAATAACAAAAGAATCACAAGATGAGCTACTTTCTCTTATTGAAGCTCAAAAAAAGGAAGAACTTGTTCCTGTTCTTGAAAAATTATATGCTGCTGATATTGCTGAGCTTT
>JAKMFK010000013.1 GCA_022425465.1 Bacteroidia bacterium
ACTAGTGAAGCAATTATTTGGAATACCTACAAAGGATGGATTCAAAGCTATCGTGATCTTCCAATTTTAGTAAATCAATGGGCAAATGTGGTTCGCTGGGAAATGAGAACACGACTTTTTTTAAGAACTGCTGAATTTTTATGGCAAGAAGGACACACTGCTCATGCCACTAAACAAGAGGCAATAGAAGAAACCAATCAAATGATTGGAGTATATGCTGAATTTGCTAAAAATGTATTGGCTATCCCAACCATTATGGGTACAAAAACAGAAAGTGAACGATTTGCAGGAGCTGATGACACCCTTTGTATTGAGGGATTAATGCAAGACGGTAAAGCACTTCAAATGGGAACATCACATTTTCTTGGACAAAATTTTGCAAAGGCATTTGATGTAAAATACACCAATAAAGAGGGAAAATTAGATCATGTTTGGGCTACGAGTTGGGGAGTAAGTACCCGTCTAATGGGAGCTTTAATCATGACTCATAGTGATGATGAAGGTCTTGTTTTACCTCCCAACATTGCCCCAATTCAGGTAGTGGTGGTTCCAATCTATCGTGGATTGGAGCAACTAGAATCCATATCGGAGACTATTCAGCCCGTAATTGATAACCTAAGAAAAAAAGGAATAACCGTCAAATTTGATAATAGAGACACCCATAAACCTGGGTTCAAATTTGCAGAGTGGGAGCTGAAAGGAGTTCCAATTCGAATAGCAATTGGACCACGTGATATCGAAAATGGGACCGTAGAAGTAGCCCGCAGAGATACCAAAGAAAAACAAGTTTTGGAATTAACAGATATTGAGACCAAGGTTGAGCATTTGCTGGAAGCTATGCAAGAAGAAATCTATCTAAATGCACTCAATTTTAGGGATAATCACATTACTCCTGTGAACACTTGGGATGAGTTTGTCGATGTTTTAGAAAATAAAACTGGATTTATATCTGCTCATTGGGATGGTACTGCAGAAACAGAAGATAAAATTAAAGAAAAGACTAAAGCTACCATCCGATGTATCCCCTTTGACAACCCATTAGAAGAGGGTTTGTGTATACTAACAGGTAAACCAAGCAAACGACGCGTATTATTTGCTAAAGCCTACTAGATTTAACCTTTCCAGATATAGTTAAATAGGGTTACGGATAAAACCAACTGAATAATCAGTAAAAGAACCAAGACCAACCAATCCTGATAATAACTCGGATTTGGAAGGGAAATTAAAAACTTATTGGCCGCTTTCAAACACACCAACAAACTTGGTATCAGTAGAGGCATACTCAGCACTAAAGCAACCATACTACTATTCTTTGCCCCATAAGAAAGTGCAGAGTTAAATGTAAATACCGTGCTACAGCATAGCATAAAAAGAAATGCCGTAAAAAAGTAGGGTAAAATATGGGGTATTGTTTGCGGCAACCAAAAATTCATCAATACAAATAAGACAACCAAAAACAAGGAATTAATGACGTATTGGTATAAAATTTTTGAAATAATAAGGGCCTTTGCATCCACTAAAAATCGGTAATACAACAATGTCCCCTTTTGCTCTGCCAAAAAGCTTCGCGTAATGTTTTGGACCACTCCTAAAATCAGAATTACATAAAACAAACTGTGCCACACTTGATTACTCGCTTGCTTTTGAATGGTGTAAATAATAAAAACAGAAATAACCAACATTAAAAGCAAAGACCAAAAGGCATACTTGTTTTTGAATTCAACTCGAAGCTCTTTTAGAAAAAGTTGTTTTATCTGCTTTGTTATTTGTGTTTGCATAAATTTGCTGCAGCAAAAGTACATTTAATGTTATATCAATTACAGAAGTTATCATCAGAAGAACAAACTAGTGTTAAACGTTCACCCATATGGGTAACTCTACTTGTAGCATGTGCAGACTATGACATACAAGAATCGGAGATCGAAAGAGCTAAAGAAATTATTCATATCAAATCCTACGCTCTTCAAAATGACTTGAAAGAGTTATACAAAGAGTTGGACTCAAACATAGACCAAGAAATTGATCAAGCCCTCGTAGCAATTCCTGCAGACGGCAACCAACGAATCCAATACTTAGAAGAAAAAATCAGTGAACTCAATCCCATCTTTAAAAAGCTGGATTCTACTTTCAACAAACAACTTTACAAAAATCTCAAAAGCGTTGCATTGGCTGTTGCCCAGTCAGATGGAGGATTTTTTGGTGTTGGTAGACTGAGCGATGAAGAAGAGCGATATATAAGTCTTCCAATGCTACATCAACCGTGAAAAAAATACTGATAGCCAACCGAGGCGAAATTGCTGTTCGCATCATCAAAACCTGTCAAAAAATGGGCATCTCAAGTGTTGCCATCTATTCAGAGGCAGATCGAGACTCAAAACACGTTCAACTTGCAGATGAAGCCGTTTGCATAGGACCTGCAGCCTCATCAGAAAGCTATCTAAAAGGAGACAAAATCATCGCCATTTG
>JAKMFK010000106.1 GCA_022425465.1 Bacteroidia bacterium
GCAGGAACCGCTATCTAACAAAAAAATGGAAGAGATATGTTTCAATAAACATCAAGTAACCTTTCAATTAACGGAGAAGGTCAATGTAAATGGAAGAAATACGCATCCCATATATAAGTTTTTAAAAAATGCTAAAAAAGAATTCTTTGTGTCACTCATTCGATGGAACTTCACTAAATTCTTAATTGACCAAGAAGGTAATGTCATCAAAAGGTATGCTCCAAGAGTTTTACCAAAGACTATTGAAAATGACATTCAGTCATTACTAAAATCGAACACATAAAAAAAGCACCTCCGAAGAGGTGCTTAACTATATCTAGATTAGGGATGATTACATCATTCCTCCCATACCGCCCATGTCTGGCATTCCACCACCTGCATGGTTGTGTGGTGCTTCAGGCTCAGGTATATCGGCAATAATACATTCAGTGGTTAAGAGCATACTCGCAACAGACGCAGCATTCTCAAGAGCCACACGACTGACCTTTGTAGGATCAATTACACCCGCTTTGATTAGGTTCATGTATTCATCTGTACGTGCGTTATAGCCGTAATCTTTCTTACCGTCTTTAACATTCTGAATAACGACTGAACCTTCTCCGCCAGCATTGGCAACAATCTGACGTAATGGTTCCTCAAGTGCACGTCGAATAATATTAATTCCGGTGTGCTCATCAGGATTAGCTCCTTCTAACTTAGCAATTGATTCAATAGATCGAACAAAAGCAACTCCACCACCAGCAACTATACCTTCTTCTACAGCAGCTCGTGTTGCAGCTAATGCATCATCCACTCGATCTTTCTTCTCTTTCATTTCTACTTCAGAAGCTGCACCGATATACAATACAGCAACACCACCAGAGAGCTTGGCAAGTCTTTCTTGCAACTTCTCTTTATCGTAATCTGATGTAGAATTTTCTATTTCAGCGTTAATTTGAGCAATACGACCTTTAATATCTGCTGAATTTCCAGCTCCATTCACGATAACCGTATTTTCCTTGTCAATGGTAATCTTTTCAGAAGTACCCAACATCTCTATTGTGGTATCTTCTAATTTTCTTCCTTGTTCCTCACTAATTACTGTACCTCCAGTTAAAATAGCGATATCTTGTAACATTGCTTTACGTCTATCACCAAAGCCAGGAGCTTTAACTGCAGCAACTTTTAGCGACCCTCTAATCTTGTTAACAACTAGAGTTGCAAGTGCTTCTCCCTCAACTTCTTCAGATATAATGACAAGTGGCTTACCCGATTGAGCTGTTTGTTCCAATACTGGAAGCAACTCCTTCATACTACTGATCTTCTTATCACATATCAAAATGTAAGGCGAATCTAAATCTGCCTCCATTTTCTCTGTATTTGTCACAAAATAAGGGGACAGATAACCTCTATCAAATTGCATACCTTCCACTGTTTTAACTTCAGTTTCTGTACCTTTTGCTTCTTCAACTGTGATCACTCCGTTCTTACCAACTTTTTTCATTGCATCAGCTATAAGATTACCAATAACCTCGTCATTATTTGCTGAGATAGATGCAACTTGACTAATCTTGTCAAAGTCGTCACCTACTACTTCGCTTTGTTTCTGAAGATTGTCTTTCACTGCAGATACAGCCTTATCGATTCCTCGCTTTAGGTCCATTGGATTAGCTCCAGCTGCAACATTTTTCAATCCACCAGAAACAATAGCTTGAGCCAAAACTGTAGCTGTAGTAGTTCCATCTCCAGCAATGTCAGCTGTTTTAGATGCTACTTCTTTTACCATTTGTGCTCCCATATTTTCAATAGGATCTTTCAATTCTATTTCTTTGGCTACAGAAACACCATCTTTTGTTACGTTTGGTGAACCAAACTTTTTATCGATAACAACATTACGACCTTTGGGTCCTAAAGTCACTTTAACTGCATTTGCCAACTGATCGACACCTCTTTTGAGTTCGTCTCTTCCTTTGGTGTCAAATAAAATTTGCTTTGCCATACTATTTTAAGTTTATAAATTATTTTTTAGTTATACGATTGCAAGAATATCTGATTCTCTCATCATTAATAAGTCTTTACCGTCAACGGCTAATTCTGTACCTGAGTACTTACCATAAAGCACTGTGTCTCCAACTTTAACCGTGGTTGGTTCATCTTTTTTCCCTGGTCCCACTGCTATTACGGTTCCTTTTTGAGGTTTTTCTTTAGCAGTATCAGGAATGTAGATTCCTCCAGCTGTTTTTGTCTCTGCTGCTGCAGGCTCTACCAATACTCTGTCTGATAATGGTTTAATATTCATTTTTTTAAAAGGGTTTTTAAATTTCTAATATGTATAATCATACTTTGTGCCAATTTGATAAAAAAGACAAAATTTCATTTTTGAGGACTTGTAAAAAATTGACAAGCCATACTGTCATATATCAAAAAGAAAATATTTCTTGGGTAGAAAGAATTATTGTGCCAAGCTATTGTTCAATAGGATTTCCATTCTCATCCAAAATTTCAATATCCATATTCTCTGGATTGATTTCTTGTTTTTGAGGTGCTGGAGTTGCTTGTTGAAGCGGAGCTGGAGCAGCTGGCGTAGATTCTTCGACACGCTCAATAAAAGCATTTATCTTTTCTTTATCTGGAGTATAAACAAATCTACTACCGATTGCCAAAACCATGATAGCAATAGCAAGAGTCCAGGTAGCCTTTTCTATGAACTCATTAGTTTTTTTCACACCAGCTATTTGATTAGCTGCTGAAAAGTTTGCTGCAATTCCTCCTCCTTTTGGATTTTGAATAAGAACAGCTAATATTAATAGTACAGAAGCGATTATAGCTAATATGATAAGTAAAGTGAACATTGCGATTATAATTCGTTTTGTGTTTGTTTAATTTCCTTAATTCGGGCGGCAAAATACGCTGATTTATCAGGATTTTGCAAACTTAATTTTTCATAACCTAATATGGCTTTATCATAGTGACCTTGTTTGAC
>JAKMFK010000117.1 GCA_022425465.1 Bacteroidia bacterium
GCAGATCGATAAGTATCGTAAATTTTAATATTGCGGATTGTGATATTTCGCATATGACTAACACTTGAAGTACCCAATTTAATTGCACTTGCACTAGATCTTACTCTACAATTATTGATTTCAATGCTGTCACAAAAAAGTTTTCGTGACCAATCCTCTGACTTTATGCAAATTCCATCGTCAGACGCATTTATATCACAATCTGTGATTTTAACATTTTTACAATCAACAATATCAATTCCATCATTATTCCAATACGTATCACTATCTACTTTAATGTTCTTGATTAAAAGATTATTACACAACTCATAAGTT
Organism: Bacteroidia bacterium; assembly: GCA_022425465.1. Taxonomy (GTDB): domain Bacteria; phylum Bacteroidota; class Bacteroidia; order NS11-12g; family UBA9320; genus UBA9320. The sequence continues at coordinate 316 of JAKMFK010000117.1, forward strand.
TGCACCCAACACGATGAATTTTTTAAGGTAATATCCTCAATAGTAATTTGATCAGATTCCAAAAATTCAAGAAGAAGAGGTCTTACTGTCCACTTGGGTCTTTGTTCTATGAAGTTGTAATCTGCACTATCAATCTGACCTGCATAAAACAGACTATCTATTTTTAATGCTAACTTATCACCTCGACCATCAATACATCCCTTACCCGCCAATCCAACATTAGTTGTTTTATCTGCTATAATTAGTGCTTTCCATTTCCCTACTTTTTGATAATCATCTGGATTCAGACTGCCAAATAGTTTAGCTCCTTTTTGAAAATAAAATTGAACATTTGATCTCAAAAAAACAGTACCTGACACAAATTCTCCTTTCGGAATCACAACCCTACCACCCCCATCTTTCCATGCCTTGTTGATTGCTGATTGAATACCTTGAGTACAAAGAGTCACCCCATCGCTTTTCGCCCCAAAATCAGTAATTAAATAGTCTTTCGCATAGGAAAAACCACTCCAAAAAATAGCTACAAAGAGTGTGACAATAAATTTCATTAACTCAGTATATTTGAGCCTGCAATATACATTTGATTAGCGGTATACAAAGTACTATCATTTCTGACATCCATATATTATTGAGTGACTTTTGTTAACTAATTTGCTTAATTGTATGTTCGTAGCCAAGTGTTTTTATTTAAACATCCATACCTAGTATTTATCATATTAATTCTCCTTTTCGTAGGTTGTAGTAAAACACCAAATAAATCCCAAAAGCCTAGGTGTAAAGCCCTACTTGCTACTAAGTTCAATAGTATGGATGAATTTACTGAAATAGTAAATTTGAAATATATAAACAAAAGCAATGATTCATGTTCTGGAACCGTCCAAATTCAATATAAAAACCAAGGACAAACTATTTCATCTCAATTGAGCGAAGGCGTTACACAAGGTGATATTGTCTCTGCTCATAAAGGTTCCATTTGGAACAAAATTTCTTTGATCTTACAAGCTCCATATGCAATTATCAAAAGAAAGGAACTTAGCCAAATATTCATGCTTGCCAGAAGAAGACCAGCAATCTTTGGAGAAAATGATGTTGCTTTTTATGATTTAGCCCAGGCTAGCATGCAAAATATTATCGTAAATAAGAATGCATTTAAGAGCTACAGAGATAGTTTAGAGAAAGGCTACATCAACACTTTTAATCACATTACAGCTCAAGCACTAATTACAGCTATATACAATGAAGAAATAGCCCACTATATTGCTTCTGTTCATGAACGACATCATATGCCACAACTAGTTTCTGGAAAATTTACTGAGTTTCAGCTCAATGACACCATCAATTTCCCAGTAGATAATTACGTAGATATCATTAATAATGAAATTGGTCAAGAATTAGGGAACTTCCTCAAATATAAGTACACCATAAATCAAGAGACTATATGGACAGCTGATTTTACTTGCAAATTTCTAAATGAGGTTCAAGACTATTATGCCCAGTCTTTTGATATTGAAATTAAACCATACCAAAAAAGTGATTCGCTAATTAAACGATTTAGTCAAAAAATAGAAACAGTAAAAAACATTAAGTCATACATATAAAACAACGAACTATGAATTATAAAAAACACATCAAACCCAACAAGATATTGCTTTATCTATCATTGCTATTTTGCATTTTGCTTAATGCTTGTGATAATACTCATAATCAAAAGATAATTGAGGCCTCAGATTATTATTCATCTTCAAAACCATGCACACGATGGTGGTGGTTTGCAACTGAAATAAAAAAAACAGACGTAAAACACCAATTAGATTGGGCAAAAAAAAACCATTTTGGTGGAGTAGAAATTGCTTGGGTATACCCACTCTATCGTTATCAAAAGATGTATGCTCGTGCTTATGGAAGACAATACCCCAAAGACAGCACAGCCCAAGAATGGCTTGGTGAAGAATGGACAGAAATAGTTAGTTACACAAAAAAATACGCCGATTCTATCGGTCTATCCTGTGACTTTACTTTTGGAAGTGCATGGCCAGTTGCAGACAAACACATCAGTAAAAAAAATAGAACTAAAATATTTGGAGATTCGTCATTTCAACAACTTCTCACATTCTCATGGGCATGGCCAGATACCATGTTTGTGATTGACCATCTAAAACAAGCAGCCTTTGAAGAGTTTGCAAGTCCCTTTATACAAGCAATTAGCCCCGCTCTCGTTGGATCTAAATCAGCCCTATTCACAGATTCTTGGGAAATTAAACTCAATTCCACTAACAAAATCTGGACTGATGGTTTTGATTCGACATTCAATGAACGTTTTGGATATGATATTATACCATACATGAATCAAGGCATAGACTCATTCCCTGAAGTTCGCTATGATTATATGATGCATCTAGACGAATATGTCACCCAAGGATTTTATAAACCTTATGTAGAGAAATGCAAGGAACTTGGTGCATGGTCTCGCGTTCAATGCTTGGCATCTCCAACTGATGTGATGACCACTTATTCATTAGTAGATATACCAGAAACCGAGAGCATGCTTAATAATCCAAATTACTCTCGCATTGTAAGTTCATCTGCCTGCTTGTCAAGTAAACGTCTAGTATCTAGTGAAACATTTACTTGTATGTATGGGTTTCCTCATACCTACCTGCACAAAGAACAAACTGCTGACCTTAAAATGGTTGCAGATGCTATGTTTGCTCATGGTGTTAATCATCATGTATACCATGGCATGCCCTATAATCCTATTGGGTCTGATACCAACACCTTTTTTGCAACAACCTACTTTGGTCCCAATGGCAGTCTAAGTGATGAACTACCCATGTTTAATTCGTACATAGAGTGCGTGTCCAACTATCTTCAAATTGGTAAGACTTATAGTGATATTGCGGTTTATATACCACATGAAGACGGTATTATGAAGGGAGCATACCCACCAGAAAGACAAAGAGTATGGGTATGGGGTGAATATGAACTACGATATATAGAACCTCCAAAAGAATTAGAAGGCTACCATCCCCTGTGGATTAATAAACACTTCCTTGAAAAAGCTAATTTTAAGGACGGAAAACTAATTGTAGGTGATGCTTCATTTTCAATGCTCTATATTGATGTGAAATATATGGATAGTCAAGCAGTAGATCGAATACTAGAATTAGCAAAAAGTGGATTGCCAATTTGTATCAAAAATACCCCAATCGAGCCTAGCAAAGTTAAAAATAGTTATTATGGAGAAAGACTTAGGGAACTAATGTCTCTTCCTAATGTAAAACAACAATTTAACGAAATTAAGAACTCCAAACCCCTATTAGAAGCAGACAGTTTGCCAAACTATTGGTGTAAAGTTGATCAAGATGGAAACGCATACTTATTTCTGGCACAATGGAAATCAAAAAATCTTACCTACCCCATATATTCTGGTCAATCGTATTCAAATGTAAATTTATCTATGCCACTAACTATCAATTATAATGGTAACAGGAGTGAAATTGATATTTTATTCAAGCCTTATCAATCGATCATTATAAAAATAACACCATCCGGAGAAACTGAACTATTAGATATTTCATTCAACCCAAAGCACCCGATTATTAGACCCAGAGAAAAACAACGAACCTATTTTTAATCACCCTAATGAATAAACAAAGCAGAAGATATTTTATAAAAGATAAACTTTGGAAAGGATTTCTTTTAACCTTTTTTAGTCCATTTTCATCAATGGCTAAAATGGACCATTTATCCCATGAAAAAATAGATGTACTAAATGCTGATGGAGAATCTATAGATTGGAAAAAGGTAAAAAAGCAATTTACGTTAACAACTTCACGAAAACACTTTAATACTGCCAGTATTGGACCATCACCCCTAAAAGTTCAAGAAACAACCATAGCCACCATTCATCGTATTAATAAACATGCTATTGAAGATCATAAGGTTGTAGAACAAACAAGAATTCAACTTGCAAAATTCATTAATGCAAATCCAGAACAACTAGCTCTTACAAGGAATGCTACTGAGGGCATGAATAACATTGCTCGTAGCATAGAACTCAAACGAGGTGATGAGGTTATCATAACAAGCGAAGAACATATTGGAGGATCAGCTCCATGGATAACACTCCAAAATGAAATTGGAATAAAAGTGATTGTTATTGACATTCTAGGAAAAGAAAACAAGGCAATAGATTTAATTAAGTCATCCATAACAAACCAAACTAAAGTTATATCTATATCACACATTACCTGTACTACAGGTGCTATACTGCCCATTAAAAGAATAATTAAATTATGTAAAAAACACCAAATCCAATCTGTAATCGATGGTACACAGGCATTAGGTCAAATTTCGGTAAATCTTAAACAGCTTCAACCTGATTTCTATATAGCAAGCTGCCACAAATGGCTTTTTGGACCCAAAGGAACTGGTATTCTATACCTAAATCAGGAATTCTTGAACAATACCCCACCACTTTTTGCTGGAGCATATACTGACCAAAAATTCAACCTCAAGAAAGGAATATATGAGTATAAAAGCCATGCTAGTAGGTATGAGTATGGAACTATTAATGCTCCCATATTATCTGGAGTTGGTGCGTCAGTAGATTTTATAGATCAAATTGGAATTCATCACATTGAAAATAGAGGCAGACAATTGGCTCAAAGATTTCGAAAAAAAATTGCTCAAAATAAGAACATAACAATCCTTACCCCTTAAAAATTAGATGAACATGCCTCAATGGTTTCATTTCAGATTAACAATAGGAACAGTTCGAGTGTATGCAATGATTTAAGAAAAAAATCAAATACCATTTTAAGGTCTGTTACAGAAAATAATATGAATGCAATAAGAGCTTCTTTTGCAATTTATACTGATGAACAAGAGGTAGATGTATTGGCAAGGAAAATTTGTGAGTTTGCTAATCTGGGTTAACAAATACACAGAAGAAGGTATAGCCTATTCTATTATTACCGTTTGAAAATGTAAATTTGAGCAGTGAAATTTAAGCTTCTTTTAATTTTCCCTTTTGTAGCAAACAGTTGTTTTGCACAATTGAAACTCGATTTCATAAGTTTTGATTTCCTCAAAGCTAAATCAAACCAAATCATAGTCCTCAATGAACGTATTGATAGCTTAAACACCGTTATTAATAATGAAAGGGATAACCACAACCAGCTTAAATATGAGCTTAACTCAAGTTTAGAAACATTGAATCAAGAACTACTTGAGATAAAAAAAATCCTAAAAAATTATCAGGATTCGATTGAAGATTTAAATAAAACTCTTCAGGAAAAACTAAACCCTGCTATCAATTCTACAATAAAGGATGGTTTTATAGACTCCATGCCAGCAGACAAATGGTCTGAAATGGATGTATTTAAAGAAAATTGGTCAAATACGAACTTATTCCCGTACGTCTATTCAAAGAATAACAAAATTCCAAGTTCACTCAACATCCGTCTTTTTGAACAAGATACCGGTTTCGCTATTCCATTTAAAGGCAATGTTTTTTCCGGATTTGGTATGCGACGTGGACGAATGCATAAAGGCTTGGATATAAAACTTCAAAGACACGACACTGTCAAAGCGTGTATGTCTGGTATTGTGCGATTTGCCAACTACAATAGCGGAGGGTTTGGCAATATTATCATAATTAGACATTTAAATGGTCTAGAAACATACTATGCTCATCTTCAAAAAATGGTTGTTAAGCCCAATGATATTGTCCACGCAGGTGATTTTATTGGTACTGGTGGAACTACTGGTACCAAAAGAACTGGTCCACATCTTCATTTTGAATGTAGATGGAAAGACTACCCTCTGGATCCAAGATTATTTATTGACTATACAGATTTTGAATTAAAGTCCGATACATTACTTATTAACCCAAAAGTTCTGAGAGCCAAACCCACTCCAACTCGAAAGAAATATTATACGATCAAATCTGGTGATACATTATATGGATTAGCTATAAGGTATAACACGAGTGTTTCTCTATTATGTCAACTCAATGGCCTAAGAAAAACCTCTACATTAAGAATCAATCAACGCATTAGAATCAAGTAAAAAAGACACTCATTTAAAAATGATTGATATGTTTGTATCATGAGATGTTTGGCTTTTGCGTCTGTTTGTGTAGTCTTATTGGTTCAAAATGTATTTGGTCAATGTGATACTGTAACTGTTGAAAATACCATTGTTTATAAACCCTTTGATTACGACTATCTTATTGAAGCTGATGGATTAAGGAATGGTCCAGAATATGATCAAGCTACACTCTATTACCCCAAGAATAATGATAATAATTTGAAACCAATAGTGTTAGTCCCAGGTCATTCAGCAACACAACAGTCTATTTCAGCATGGGCCAAATACCTAGCTTCAAGAGGATTTATTTGCATGACCATAGGAACAAATTCACTATGGGACTTCACAGATAAAAGAGCTGATGCATTATTAGATGGAATGGAAACTATTCGCCAGGAAAATAATCGTTCTAATTCTCCATTATATCAAAGAATAGATACTGATCAAATTGCTGTGGGTGGTTGGTCTATGGGAGGTGGAGGTGCTCAATTAGCAGCTAAAAAAGACAGTAAAATTAAAGCCATTCTTGCTATTGCACCATGGTTGAGATCGTCTACATTGTCTGAGTCTGACCTCGATCACAATACACCCTTATTAATCATTAGTGGTCAAATTGATCCAACTTCTCCACCACTATTACATGCTAACTTACATTACGATTACACCCCTAGTAGCACTTCAAAACTTCTTTTTGAAATAGAGTTAGGTGATCATTATACTCCATTATATCCTTCAACTGGAAGAGGTGACGTTGGTAATATTGCTTTTGCATGGTTTAAACTATTTTTGGATGAAAACAAATGTTATTGCGACATGCTAAATTCTGGTTCCCTAGACCTAAATAACAAATCATCCAAATATGAAATAGCATTAAATTGCAAAACACTCAATATTGATAAAACCTCCAAGTCTAGCTTTAACCTAAACGTTTATCCTGTTCCAGCCACTAATGAAATTAATGTTGAATTTCGTTCTTCAAAAAAGACTGATTATAAAATCTATAATGTCTTTGGACAACAACTACAAAATGGAATAATTAAGCGTCATGATAAGATAAATATTGAATCATTATCTCATGGTATATATTACTTAAAGGTTGGTCAAACAACTATCCGGTTTATAAAAGAATAAGATAACTATCCATCGAATATGTTAAGCAAAACATTCCTCACATTGTCCCAATAACAACATGTTGGCTTGATCTATTTGATGATTTGGTATTTTAGGAATCTGGACACTTACCGACAAGCATTCCACTTTACCACACTCATTACATTGAAAATGAGGGTGGATATCCGAATGTTTATATGAGGTACAATCATTGCATTTAGCATACCATTTCAATCCATTCTTACCTAAAAATGTGTGCAACTTTCCTTCTTTCTCAAAACGTTCAAGAATTCGATATACCGTAGTTTTATTCATCGTATGCTTGTGCATTTGAACTAGCTCTATAACAGAGTAGGCATTATCCGTCTTTTCGAATACTTGCCAAACCAATTTAACTGATTGCGTTTGTCTGGATAAACTCATTATTCAAATTTACTGGAACTTAATTGCATTTAATCTATTCAAAATTATACTGAATGTCTAAATATAAAAAATTGAAGACATCAATACTTGACAAAATTTTTGACTGTCACCTCTCCCTCTTTCTCAATTGCTAAATGATACATACCATCATTCAAAAAACGCACATCAATTTGTTTGACATTAGATGAAGAATATACCAATTGTCCAATATTAGAATAAATTTTAGTATTAAATACTCCTCTTATTCCATCTATCGTCAAAATACTTCGAACTGGATTCGGATACAACGTAACTTTATCAAGTATGGAAGATTGCAATTCGTTAATTGCACTAGGACTACCATATGAATTTATGCAACTCCAACTTTCAGGCAGTAAATTATCAAGATCTGATGAGATAAGTTCCAAGGTTTTGCCTCTCTTATCCGCACAAGTTGGCCAGGGTGATTCCGACTGATATCCAACCTGGTCATGAAGAAGGTTATTTTCGTTATATAATCGAACAGAATCTGTCCGCCCAAAACCAAAACCAAGTTCTCCAATGTAATTAGTAATTTCTGGGAATTGGGAAGAAAATCTAGCTGAATCTTTTACGAACACGAGATAACCATCCGCCTCGATTGAAGTACCTGATGGAATTGAGAAAATATGAGCATCATTAGCATCTTTAATAGTCCAACCAGACAAATCTATATATGAATCATTTGGATTATACAACTCGATCCAGTCATCCGTGTCAAAACTTTCTTTGGATCTGTAGTTTATCTCATTAATAACTAAAGGATTCACCAAAGATTCCGCAGGTTTAAAGTTAGGTGTGATTTCAAAGGCATCTTCCAAACTTATTTCAACAATCTCATCAGTAGACGATAAATCACCACTCCAATGAGAGAACTCATACCCTTGTCTTGCAATAGCCTTTAACTGTATGGGAACAGTCTCAAAATAATCTCCAGTCCATGAATCTTCTTGAATATTGAGATTATCATTTACATTCACAAAACCCTCAGAAACATCATAGTTAATAATGGTTATGGGATGAAAGCTAGGTAGATTAAACTCAGACAAAATATGATTTTTCACAACAGGGTGACGTTTCACAGCAAAACTTCGCATCTCATTGATAAAAAAATTAATCCAGGCATCAATGTCATCAATACTGATATTGTAATAAGACAGCGAGGGATCTGTTCTCCAACGCTCATAATGAGCAGTCATCTCAGGCAAAATAGAACTATAAATTTTATTAATATGTGCAATTACATTAGCTGGAAGAAAGCGTGTATTCAACTCATCTGCATAACGATTTATAAATTGATTTCTAAACCCAATGTTTCTAGTTAATCTTCTAAAAAGAAGTGTTGACCAAGATGGATTAGGCCATGCTGGTCCACTTGGTTCAAGTGCAAAACTTAGGGTATTATTATTGGAACTGTTTAAATCCCACCATGGCCCAAAACCAAAATCGGTATCATACATAATCCATCGCCACTTCCCTTCTGAATGTTTCCAATATTTGATATTATTACCAGGCCAATCTGTATTGTTAAAAAATATATTAGCTGCTTTATACAAAGCATATTCCTTTAAATCAACCCGTTGTTTTACATATTCAAAATTTGAATTAATTGATAAATCAGTTGTACGAACATAATTCATCAATGCTACATATTCTTCATTATCACCTTCTACTACCTCTGCGTTATTGGTCAGTATTGTGATTTGATCTGCATTAACGTTGTGTTTGGCAGCCAACATGTGCTCATTTATCTTCTCTCTTAGGTTGTACATTCCCCAATATTGCCCGTTGATGTATGTCGCAACTGGATTGTGCTCAGAAAAGTCCAAACCCGAACCACGCATCAAACTTGTTAGGGTAATGTCTTTCATAGATGTACGCAACCAATCTTGCCCAGAATTTCGAATGACTAGTGCTTCGAAATCGTCGTATCGCAATTGATCAAAAAAGGAATGTTCGAACTTTGAATCACCATACTGACCTCTAGCAAACAAAGACATGGAACGTTGACCATTTTGCCCCCTACTCCAACCACCAAATATTTTAACCCCCGCATTAAAACTCACAGAAGTATCTTCTCCTTTTTCATGAAAAGAAAAATGAATGGGTCGTTCCCAATCTTCCCAAAAATTAGCACCAAAAAAGGGTATGTTTTGATCAAAAGTTCCTTCCGGCCCAAACACATAAATACCCGTATCTTGATGAAAAAAATCATCAGGTTCCACTGTCAACAACATCACATCTATTTCATGATTTTTAGATAATATATAGGATTCCGAATAAATTGGGGAGGGAATTTTATTTTCCGAGTAGATTCTTGCTCTTATACTGGTATTTGAACTAATACTAATTGCATTTGTGTATTCAGGTGATGATTTAGTAGGCTTGGCCCCTCCCAATTCATATCGAATAACTTCATCTGCTTGATTACCAGACAGAACAAGATTAAATGGTCCTTCAACTAATCCCCCTTTTTGTGAAAAAACCACGTGGCTTGAAACTGAACCTACAAATTCATTAGAGGAATTTTGGTAACCCGGTGTAGTTTCAATAAACCTAACCAAATCATTAGAACTTCGAGAAACACCGATTGATGTATTAGGAGCCAAATTCTCTACAACTAATTGATCAACTAATACACCCGTATTATCAAAAAGGCTTAATATTTCATAATCTGATGATATACTGAAATTGGTGTGGTAGTTTGATGATGAAAGGTTTAATACTGCTGGTGGAGTTACACCTGAGTTGTTAGGTGAAGTAAAAATTGCCGACAAAAATGGTATAATCGTAAAATCTGATGAATTGGATGACACATTATGTGCTTGAATAGCTATTACATTTTCACCTTCATTTAAAATAGATGCAAAATCATCTATAGAAAACCGTTCGGGTATGCCTCCATTGTACATTTGTGCTTCATGATCTTGAATTGTTGTAGTTTGATATGATGGAGGGTTACCATTTATATTGGCTCGTGCTATCTCCACGCCATTAATATAGGCTACAAACCCATCATCATAATCAATATCAAGTATCAAAGAAGCCATATTTGATAAATTGTCTACTGTAAACTTCTTTCGAATGTACAATGAAGTACTACCCTGAGGTATAAGTGTAGCATCGTCACCATCATCATAACCAAAACCAGATGGTCCCTCTGACCATGTTGCATCATTAAAACTCAAAGATTTCCATTCTGAATTCAGTTCGTTAGTGGGTACAAGATATTTAAAATTATCCCCCTGATTTACTATGGTACGAGAATAGTTTATAGCCGATCTATCTTTTGAAGATGCCCATAACAATAAATATTCATTGCGATTGAGGGTAATGTCCGGAAATGTCCATTTATCATAATCATCAACATCATCGGTGAGTGTCCAATTGGCAATGGAAACTTCTTGATTTCCATAATTATTTAATTCAATCCAATCAGGAGAATCACCATCCTCATCAAAATATACTGAATTTGAAGAAACTACCTCATTAAAACGAATTGTCTGGGCATTTAAACTTAACAAAATGCATAGTGTAGATAGACACAAAAGACTTGACCTCATATAATTCAAAGGTAATTAAATTCAATCATTTTTTAATTTACTACAAGCTTATTCAACATACTTCACTACCCTAATAACTTCTAAATATGCTATTCTCTAATTTTTTAAAATATCTCCATTCATTTTTATATATTTTTGTGGAACTGAGATGCTTACAATGATAAATAGGTGGATAACTAGCATATTAATTCTATTGATTTCGATGTTCTCCTCATTGGCTCAATCCAAACTCAATATCAAAATCAACAATCCCTCACAAGTCGATTTATGCATTGAATCAGATTATTTAGAAATTGAGGTCAGAAATACGACAACCTCCATTGTTTCTGGCATTGAGACTCAGGTTAATTTTCCGAAAGGAATCACTTATGCTACAGGTTCGCTAACAGGAACTGGGGTTAGTGAAAAAAACATAAGTAACTTATCTAACCCTGTATTTAGCTTATCTAACATTGGGATTGCTCAATCTCGTATCATTAAAATAAAAATGAATACATCATGCGATATCAGTTTGTTTTTGAACAATGGTGGTTTGGCTATTGTAAAAACAACAACCTTATACAGTGGTGGATCAGTTCAAACAAATGGAAATGTACTTAATATTAAACAACCCTCTCTGAGTATTCAAAACATAACAAATCAATTAAAAACGGCTGACTTAGGAGACTCATACACTCGAGAGATAACCATAAAAAATAGTGGTTTGGGCAAATTAAAGCAGCTTACTTTCAATCGATTTTACAACAACGGACAAAGATTAATATCATATAATGCCATAAGAACTGTAAAAAATGGTTTAAATACAATTTCTACACTCGACTCTAATGATTTTAAAACCATCGGCAACAAGGATATTTACTTTGATTATAACGAAACATTTATTTTTATAGATAGCATTGAAGTTGTTGCTTGTAACAATCTAAATGCTACATATTCTTCCTCATGGGGGTGTGATAATTCAACTTGTAAAACAACACAAAAATCAGCAAATACCTCAATATCAAATAAACGACCAGAACTCGAATTCACTCCAACTTCCTCGACTACTTCGTGTTTGTCCGACAAATACGATCATGATCAACAATTAGTTATATATAATAAAGGAAATGATACAGCAAGAGCAATTGATTTAGCCATTTTTCAATCTAGTGGTAATGGATACCGATCAACTATGATGTCTAAAATTTTAGATACTTCATTCACTATTAAATACCCCTCAACTGGTACCGCTAATAAAATTAAACCTTACGGTACATCATCTTCAAATACAAGTGGAGTCTATGCATGTCTAGGAACTAATGCGGTTGGTCAGGTATTTCTCAATCTCCAAAATATGGCTCCAGGAGATACTGTGATTTTAAAATGGAAAACTAAATCGTGTTGTCCGTCAATATGTAATACTGGGACGATTTACAACCAACGTTGGAAATTCAAGGCAACTTACAAGAATCAATGCAACACCCTAATCAACTATAACGAAAAGTATGGAAGTGTAGGGTCTTACCAATCATTTAGAGTGAGTAAACTGATACCTACAGATATTGTAGATGGCCAAACTAAACAACTTGAATTTACAGTGAATAATGGCTATCTCTTTTATCCTAGTATTAGATCACAATTGACCATACAATTAAAATTACCTAATACTATATCACACTCATTGTCAGCTAATGATATTCTATTTACACACCCGAATGGTACATCTTGGTCACCATCTAGTGTTGTTCAAAGTAATGATACGGTTTTTGCTAAATTCAATGGATCACCTAAGGTTACATTACCTAGAAGTGAATTATTAATCAACATAAAAGGAAATTGTCAGAGTAATACTACAAATAGCTCACAAAATATCGCAATCAATATCTTATTTAATCCAGATACAACATGCACCTCTGGATGTGATATACCCTTATATTGTACTAATGACAACATTAAAGTTCATTGCAAGAACTCATGTGCTGGAGGCCTTCACTTTAAAAATTTTGAAGCTAAGCGAATAAGTTATGGTTTGCCAGATAACGATAATGATGGGATTCCTGATGCAACTGGTGCTTTAGATCATTCCAAAATAAAACATAATCGTATCATGTATGGCGACACGCTTTTAACTACATTTAGTGGCAAAGTAAACAACGCTGGTTCGATTACCAATTGGAGCTATGGAAAAGCAACTACCACACTCGATTATGGTCGATATTTGTCAGCTAAACAAGCAACACTATATGTTTATCGCAGTGGTGTACTTGCTGTAACCTGTAACCAGGTCCCTTACACGTTCATTTCAACAGGAAATACTAAAACCTACACTTTTGATATTAGCCTTGGAAGCCTAAGTTCTGCTGGGTGTTTAATTTACCCCAGCTTCCGATACAATAACAGAGATAGCTTGGTATTAAAAGTTAAATATGTGGTTGATCAGAATATAAGTAATTCCTCAGTAGATTTGCAACTAAGCAATACCTTTTACCTCAGTTCAACTGCAAACCCAAGTGCATCACAGAAATACTCTTGTGACGATTTTTCTGCACGATTAAGTTTATTAGGTTATTACTTTACCAATTATGGAACTAACAATTTATCCAAAAATGGATGTTCGAGTTTCAATATATCCCAGAACTTTTATTTGAGTGTAGGGAGGTGTTGCACCAATTATGCTGGTGGAAACATTTTTCCATATGAGTACAGGAAATGGGCTAAATTAAAAGAAATAATTTTTAAAAAGCCACAAGGGTTTGATGTAACCAACGGAAGTTTTAGGCAATACCGAACTAGAGGTACAGGTAGGTCAACCAGTCAATTTATTAGTTCAATTAGCCCTTATTCACAAACTTCAAATGAGGTAACGTACAGAACAGATTCTTTGTATGCTGATGTTGGGGGCACGATTCTTATAAGCGATGACGGGTTTCATGGAACCTACACAGCTAGTCTTTCGCCAAATTGCATAGCGTCAAATAAATCCCATGATTTTATTTATGGATTTGTATTTGAGAAGTTAGGTTATCTAGGATCGGGTGTAGATACTATAATGACAACTAACACAAGAGATATAGTCACATTCACCAGGCAAAACATGAATATCACGGTGACAGATGACTATGTATATCCAGAAAAAGACACCGTTGAGTGGGAGATTAGAGTTAAAAACCTCAACACTCAAGCTTTAGCCAAAAATGTGTGGTTAGGTGCATTAACCAATTCTAATCGAAAAATAGTTGCAATCAAGGATAAATCAACCAATCAATTCCTACCTAATATTAATGATGTATTTATGGCTGGTGATTTTTCTGGTGGAGTTCAGAGAGACTACATTGTATATGCAAAGTATAACTCCTGCAGCAAAGACAGCCTGCAATTGTGCATAGGTTCAAATTGTTCATCATATCCAACATCTATCCTGAATTATCCTTGCGATTTCAAGACGTATAATCTTAAATACGAGCCCATTAACACACGTTTAGATGCAACAATTTTAACCCGATTTACAGAAATTGATTTATGTAAAAGTCAAGAATTTCAAGTTCAAATTAATAATACGGGTTCTCCCAAAGTTTATAATTCTTACATAGATATTCAAACTCAACCTGGCATGACAATAGAAGATACTGCATGGTTATTCAAGGATGGTCGGTCTGATTCTATTTGTATCAAAAATTTTATTCGTGTTGGACCCAGTGTATATCGTTGGGATTTTTCTAATAGAGATAGTTTGTTTGATAAAAATGGAATAAATGGAGTGAATAGCAAATCAGGCTACAAAATGATATTTAAGTTTAGGTTATCTACGGATTGTAATTATACCAGTGGATCTTCTTTTTTATTAAGACCAGGAGGATTTCTGAAGTGTGGAAATGCTGTAAATGCTCCTTTTATATTATCTGATCCATTGAATATTAAAGGTGTTGTTAAACCCTATTTTTCTTCTATATCTTTTAACATGAACCCTTTAGTACCATGTAATTACAATGATAGTACTTATGCAAAGTTTATAAATTTAGGTCCAGATTCTACAGGACAAACCGATCAATTTATTCTAAGCTTACCCCCTGGAGTATTCGTTGATACAAATTATATTAATAAGGGCCATAATGCTCCAAACCAAAAACCAATATTAGACAATTCAACAGGTCAAAATATCTATTCATGGAAAATTCCACCATATATAGCTCCTGGTGATAGTTCTATTCTCAGGATTAAAACTTATTTAGATAATTTTGATTTAACCTGCGGTATCAAACAAACCTATGCACAAGCAGTGGTAAAGTCATCAGCCTTCTGTGTAAGTAATGGCACTTATTGTGATATTAATGTGGCAACTAGCTCAATTCAACGAGCAGATTCAGTGATAAAAGAAACTTATGCCCTTAAGTTCTTAAATGCTACATCTATTCCAAATGGTACTGATGAGCTAATTAGCTTAAACTATACCCTTAAAAATACAGGAATTGATAAGACACTATCTTCTCCATTAATTACTCAAATTATTTATGATTCGAATAAAAATGGATCATTAGATTCTGGTGATATTTATATAACTCAAGATACACTATTCAATAAAATTTTAAGTGGCGAGGAGGTTGGTCGTAATTTAAAATTTAAGGTCCCATCCATTTATACATGTGATTTATTACTATATCTATCTGATTCTAACTGTGTTTGCAACTCTTCAGTTGATGCTATTTCAAACATTCAATTACTAAATGCAGGTAATGACACGATTATCTGCTCAGATGAACAAATTATAATTGGTTCTAAGGGTGACACATCCCATTCATATCAATGGAACAATGCTTCGTTTTTAAATGATTCAAAAGTGAGCAATCCTAAATTAACTATCATAAACAAACAAGCTAAAAGACTTGAAATACCTATGATACTCACAACGAATAAAGGAAATTGTACCTCAAGTGATACTGCAATTATTACTGTTTTTGCTGGGATGGAAATTGACATGCCCGATACGGTGTCAATTTGCCAAGGTGAGCGAATTCCAATAGGATATTTTGTTACCGGGGGTGAATCAAAATTAAAACAAACTTCATGGTATCCTGCTGATAGTTTAAGTAGTTCGAAAGGCTTCTTCACCTATGCCTCTCCAATTACAAACACACTTTACACCCTGACTGTAACAGATTTAGAAGGTTGCAAAATCAAAGATTCGACTATGGTACAAGTCATAAATAAACCCATAGCTAATATTGGGCTACAAGATAATTGTGCTAGATCACTATTTTCTTTTGAAAATAAAACTGACTATCAAAACAGTCAACGAGACAGTATTTCATGGAATTTAGGCGTACTAGGTCTATCCAATTTTAATAGCCCCAAGTATTATATAGACTCTGCACAACAAATTAAAGCAACGCTTTATGTGAATAATACGTATGGCTGTTGGGACACTACTTCAAGCGTTTTAAATGTACATCCCAATCCCAAGACTAGTTTCCATTTCGACGGAGGATGCGAAGAAGACACCGCTTTATTTATAGATAAATCTGTCCTCTTACATGGCAAAATAATGAATAAATGGTCTATTGATAATGAGGAATTTGACACAGACACAGTTCATAAGAAACTTCCACAAAAAGATTCGATTTGGGTTACATTAAAATCGTATAGTGATCAAGGTTGTACTGACTCTTCTGCTCAATGGGTAAGTATATATGACAAACCTGATATCTCACTTAATTTGAATAATCATTGCCAAAATGAACAAATAGTATTTGATCCTCAATTTAAATCGATTGTAAGAGATAGCATTATCTCTTACAATTGGGATTTGGGTGATCAGACCATTTCCACTAAAAAAACACTCAGTCACCAATATGTTGATACTGGTACATTTCAAGTTAATCTTAAAGTTATTACATCAAATCAATGTAGTGATACTGCCATAGCATATGTTCGAGTTTATTCTCTTCCAAAAAGTTCATTCACTGTGCAAAATAGCTGTAAAAATGACACTGCATGGGCCTATAGTAATTCATCGATAAA
>JAKMFK010000118.1 GCA_022425465.1 Bacteroidia bacterium
ATCATATTGAGAATGAGCTTTTGAGCAGTTCCGCTTTTCATCCGAGTACTTCCAGTGACGAACTCTGGTCCTACAACTACTTCAATGGGATAATCAACCATTGAACCAATTTTGCTTGGTTTATTACATGCAATAGCACCGGTTGATATGTTGTTTTCTTTGCATTTTTCTAATGCTCCTTGAACGTACGGTGCAGTTCCGCTTGCACTAATTCCGATTACAAAATCAAGTTCATTAATGTGGTGATATTCTAAATCATACCAACCTTGTAGGGGGTCGTCTTCAGCATTTTCAACGGCATTTCGTATTGCTTGATCTCCTCCAGCAATAATCCCATTGACAACTCCAGGATCAACGCCATAGGTTGGTGGACACTCACTGGCATCTACAATCCCTAATCTTCCACTTGTACCACTACCTATATAAAACAGTCGACCTCCTTGACTCATTTTAAGATATGCAGCATCTACTAAATTTTGGATTGCGTGAATTTCATTATTTACAGAATGAGGAACCGATTGGTCTTCTCTATTCATTGCTTTTAATAAATCAAGAGTTGATTTTTCTTCTAAATTATCGTGGTTTGATGTCGATTCTGTTGTGAGCATGTTTTGATTAAAATATCCCTGTAATTCCAAATGCAATTTTTCTCTTGATGATTTTCCCGGTTTCATTAAACGCCTCAATAAGTAATATGTAATTACCAATTGGAAGCTTAATACCGTTCGAATCTAGGCCATCCCATTTCAAATTTCCATCGCTACTCAGTAGAACATTGTTGAAAGGGTGATGCACTTGAAAGCCAGCAAGGTTGTAAATATAACCATTGAGGATATAGCCAAGGTTGTTCATCTGATATTTTAGGACTAAAAAATCCTCAAAACCGTCCCCATCTGGAGATATTATGGATGAGTTTAGTTCGAACTGATGTGTTGTTTTAGGAGTTTGAATATATTGAGAATTTTGGTAGCCTGAAGTGGCATATCCTTCTGAGCTACTTGCTGAATGCCAATTATTTGGGTCGTAACCATTATTCTCATAGTTTATCCTTTCTAAGCTTACTCCATTATAATCATTTAGTAGATTAAAATGCTGATCTTCATGATAAGAAACGGAGTCCAATAAAGAATTAGATTGATATAAACTCAAAATACCTTCTGTATTATTCATGGGGGCATTTTACTTAGTTGTAATTGTGTTTTTGGGTAATCAAATTTTATCTGACCTGTATCAATACTAAGTGCAATAAATTGATTTGGGTAAATGATGCCATCTTTATAAGATTGAATGGCGTAAGTTGTTGGATTAGGGTGGTAGGTTTTGAATGTTAATTTATGGAGGTTGAAGAAGTGGTCACTGGCATTATAAAGCTCGATAAAATCTACACCGTTTAGGTAAGGGTTAAATAAGATCTCATTAATAATGATATCCCCTTTTTTAGCTTTATGAATTGGGGTTATATTTATGAGTGTGTCATGAGATTTGTTTCCTGAACAATCAACTAAATCTTTTATCATTAGTTGAAAAATTGAATTTAATGGGAGTTGGTTTTCAAATTCAACAGAGATACTCATAGTGCTTTCATTAAGATTGATTTTAACGGGGTTATTATTTCCTTGAGTAAGTTCATAATTGGATATTTCAAATGCTTTAGAATTTATAGGAAGTTCATTTAATTGAAGATGGACAGTATTATGGTTGTCCGAGCTAGCAGACAAGACATGGGGAGGTATGGAATCATAAATATGGCCATCAACAGAATTTACCTCTCCGGGAGTACCACCTATGATATGATTACCACCGATCCAATTCAAACTATCCTGACAATTTGTAGTTGGTTGAATTCGTTCTAACGAATATCCACCTTCTCTTTTTTCTTCATTTTTAAAAAAATTATTTGTGTAGTTCAAGGAATCCAATAATTCATTATACTGATTTTTAATGATGATTTTATCTTCACTGTTATTTAAACTAGGTAAGCTATTTATCCCATATACATTGGAGAATGATTGGAATAATTCGAGGTCTGTTTCATTACATAAGATGACATATTCATTTTTTGGGACGATTATTTTAGGGAGGGTTACTATAGAATTTTCATCAGCAAATGTGCAATTCTCAAGATTTAACGGGTAGTTTTTGAGGTTTAAAAGTTCGATAAACTCGGCATTTGGTAAGCCAATTTGTGGTGACGGATCTGGCATGATTTCATTGATAATGATGTCACCATTTTTGGGCTTTTTGGTAAGTTAACACTAAATGGGATAAGGGTATCTATCTTATTACCATGGAGGTAGGTTAACTTTTTGATACTGAGAATGTAATTGTCATTTTTTATGGAGTCTTCATAATGGAGTAGAGTATATGCATTTGTAACTTCAACCAATGAAGGACCACCAATGCCTTTATTCACCTCAAATAGGGCTTGGTTTGTTGATGTGGGTTCATTGGTTGATAGAATAAACGTTTTAGGGTTTTGAACTAATATACTGTTTATTCTAGGTGGGGTTTGGTCAATTAAAATGGGTCCAACACGAATATGATCTATCCAATGTTTTTTAAAAAAACTAGAGGAGCTTTGCTTGATTCGTATTGCAAAAAAATCAGTTTTAGATAGTTCAATATTATTAACTGTTCCCTCTAAAACAGGTAATTCTCCATCGTTATAGTCAACTTTAACTTGTCATTGTCCATTGGGTTGATGGACGACATTTATATCCATTTTTTTCTTCTCGGTTTTATCGTTAGTTCCATCTGTGAGTTGGGTTGTTATTCCATTGATAATTTGATACATGGAGATATCATCTTTTGTATCACCTATTCAAATAAAATAAGCCTGTTTAGCCTTCGATGGATTTGCACTGTCTGAAGCCAGAAAAATATCAATATAGTTTGCAGAGGAAGTCTTGAAATCAATATCTAAAGAAATTTGCCATTCTGTTTCTAAAACAAATTGACTTGGTGTACTGATATAGAACTCGTCTGATGTTATTGTACTATTAGATCGAAGTTTGTCTTCTTCAATAATGAACTTGTCAAGATTTCCGATCCATTGGGGATTGGTCAACAAATCATTGTCCGAGAAATCTTCATTGAACTGTCCCGCAGAGTATAAATGACAAATAATTAATAAAGTAGTAAAAGTGAAGGTAACTGAGTCTTGCATTTTTATAAGAGGATTCATTGGACAAATTTATGAATTAATGCACTTTTACAATCAAGTATATTACCTGAGTCATCACACAAAAACTATTTTTGCTATATACAAAAAATTAGACCCATATGAAAAACATCTTATTTTTAGACATAGAAACGGTGCCACAACATGAGAGTTATCAATTATTAAATGATAGGTGGAAAAAATTATGGGATATAAAGGCTAATCAAATAGCAAAGAATGAGGAAACTCCAGAAGAACTTTATTCAAGAGCAGGAATTTATGCAGAGTTTGGTAAAATTATCTGTATTTCAGTTGGGTTTATACACGATGATGGAAATGGTCGTGAATTTCGTATCAAGAGTTTTTATGGTGAAAGTGAATTAATCGTGTTAGAAGAATTTTGTGCTTTACTTCAGCATAATTATAATCCCAAGTCGCATTTTTTATGTGCTCACAATGGCAAAGAATTTGATTTCCCTTATTTGAGTAGAAGAATTCTTATTAATGGGATAAAGATGCCAGATATGCTTGATTTAGCAGGCAAGAAACCATGGGATGTAAAACATCTGGATACAATGAATTTATGGAAGTTTGGAGATTTCAAGAACTACACATCTTTAGACCTTCTTTCAGCAGTATTTGATCTTCCTTCATCCAAAGATGATATAGATGGGAGTAAAATATTTGATGTTTATTATATGGAAAATGATTTAGAGCGGATTAGAGCGTATTGTCAAAATGATGTTGCTGCACTGGCGAGCATATATTTGCATATGGTTAATCAACCACCCTTAAAACCAGATGAAATAAAATTAGTATGATAAAGGCCATTTCACCAGATAATTGGGAAGAGTATGAATTAATCGATTCGGGTAACGGGATGAAGTTAGAGAAGTTTGCAGGTCAAATTCTTTCTAGACCCGAACCACAAGCTATCTGGAATCAGCGAATGTCACCTAAAGAGTGGAATGACATGTTAACCGCATCTTTTGCTCAAGAAGGAAGTCACAAAGGAGTTTGGAATCATATTAGTAAACTCAGACCGTGGTATATTCATTACAATTTATCTGACCAACGGATAAAAATGAAACTTAATTTCACCCAGTTTAAGCATGTGGGAATATTTCCAGAACAGGCAACTAATTGGGATTATATTTATAAAAAATCAAAGGCTTTCAATGGTAAAGGAAGTGTTCTCAATTTATTTGCTTATACGGGTGGTGCATCTCTCGCCGCAAAAGCGGCAAATATGGATGTGGTTCATGTAGATTCAATAAAGCAAGTAGTCAGTTGGGCTAATGAAAATCAAGGTCATAGTAAGTTAAAAGGAATCAGATGGGTGGTTGAAGATGCCTTAAAATTTGTCAGTCGTGAGGTTAAACGTGGGAAAAAATATCAAGGAATTATTTTAGATCCTCCAGCATATGGTATAGGAGCAAAAGGGGAACGCTGGAAACTTGAGCAGAAGTTGGGGACTTTACTAGAACAGGTTGCTCAGATTTTAGCACCTAAAGGCTTTTTGGTATTAAATGTGTACTCTCTTGGACTGTCACCTTACCTTATTCAGAATCTTATGAACGATTATTTTGGAGATAGGAATTTTGAGATATCAGAATTGTGCCTGAACTCAAGAACAAATCAAATATTGCCTTTGGGCATAGTTGCAAGAATATGACTTCAATAGGAGATATAATCTATCAACCTTTTGTGAAATCATTAATTTTGTATTACTGATGTTGAGGTATTATAGTTCTATTCTAGCACTTTTAATAGTGACGATTTCTATGGCACAAGGGCCTACAGTCCCTGCTTCAAATATTGTAATTGCTCAGACTTCGTGCACAGAGACTAATGTCTCATGGACCAATGGAAATGGGGTTTCACGAATTGTAATAGCATCTCAAAGTTCAACGATTTCATCTTACCCTGTGAAGAATACTTACTATCTAGCTTCAGATAGTTTTGGAAATGGAAGTACAATTAGTGGAAGTGAATTTATAGTCTATAATGGGATAGGTTCTTCGGTAACCGTTAAAAAATTAGATCCCAATCAAACTTATTTTTTTTCGGTTTTTGAGTATAATGGATCTGGATTGGTATTTGATTATTTAAATTCAAATTATCCCGAGGCTAGTATAAAAACAGAGAGCCTTTCAATTGATTACACTATGAGTGACAATTATCAATGTGAAACAGGTAATGTGACCAACTTTACTCCATCCGTTACTCAGTCAAAGCCTCAAGCTGTATTGTATTCATGGAATTTTGGTGATTTTACTACCTCAAACCAACAGAATCCATCCAAGTCCTATTCAACATATGGGATTTTTCCTGTAAAACTAACAGTGACAAGTCCCGGTTGTAAAGCTGAGGTAATAAAATTTGATACAATAGCACCTGAACCGATTGTTGACTTTGGCATTGATCCAGCCTATCCAAATAATAATTTGGTTCAATGTTTTTTCCAGCCTGATGGAAGTCTAAATCACTTTTATTTTAAGAATAATTCCACCTTCAGGTATCTTAGTACTCCTTATTCTAATACCGTTTTTAAGTGGATTTATGGAGATGGCACAATTGACGATCAGATTATTAATGGAGATGTTTCGTATCAAAATCCTGGAGTTTATAAAGTCAAATTAATTATTTCAAACTCATTTACTCCACGTGATGAATTGTGTACAGATTCTATTGAATTGATGGTTGAAGTAAGACAAAAGCCGATTGACACCGCTCTTCTTGAATTGGATTCCGTAAAATGCATTAATGGGAATATTTTTGATTTCAAGCATAATACACTTGATGCAACTGCTCAACATCAGTGGGATTTTGGAGATGGGAATACTTCAAACTTAGCCCTGACTTCACATACATACACATCTACAGGGAATTATGAAATAACCCTAGAAGTAACGGATGATAATGGGTGTTATGATATTTACAAGGATAGTGTAGCTGTAGTCGATCAACCAGATAATTCGTTTGATGGTCTTCAACCTATGTATTGTGAGGGCGATGATGATGTAAATTTAATTCCCAAGATTGCAGGGGGGGATTGGATCAGTAGTCTTGTTTCAACGGACGGTATTTTTAGCCCTGATGTTGTAGGTGACTATCAAGTTTCATATGCTGTTGATGTAGATGGTTGTAAAGATACTTTTACTCAATCAACTTCAGTTTTTGAACTGCCAATTTTTGAGCTTGGATTAGATACCACTATTTGTCAAGGTGGAAGTTTTACGAAAAAAATCAATAAGGGGAACGCCTCTCTTTTGTGGAGTACTGGTGCTATTGATTCTTCGATTTTAATAAAGAGCCCTGGTATTTTTTGGGTCGAAAAGAAAGAGAATGGGTGTAGTTTTCGAGATTCAGTTAATGTGAGTATGATTTCCCCTCCCAACTTTGAATTAGGCAATGATTCATTGCTATGTGGTGATGGAATAAAAAATATTAATGTTTCGACACAAAATGCTACTTATAGCTGGAATGATGGGTATACTGGTGGAGAAAGAGAAATTACTTCAAGTGGGTATTATTCTGTAACGGTTTCCAATCAATGTGGCACTTTTACGGATGATATCAATTTGACTTTTTTGCCGTATGCATGTGACATATTTATCCCAAACTCATTCTCACCTAATGATGACGGATTAAACGATATTTTTAAGCCCTCTGGCAATGTGACTTTGCAATCCATGCAAATTTATAACCGTTGGGGAGAGTTAGTCTATGAAAGTTCAGATGGTGCATTTGGATGGGACGGAACGTATCAAAAAGAGTTGGTACATGAAGGATATTACTTCTTCATCATTCGTTATATGAAACCAGAAAATGGATCAGAAACACCTTACGTTTCAAGTGGTGAGGTTTATCTTATGAGATAACTACATTAACTTACTCAAACTTATTCTTAACCCAGTATTGTACATTCTGAATGTGAAGAGCTCACTGTTTGTATTTGTAATGGGAAGTCCAATCTTTAATCCACCTGAGATAGTGTAGTTAGGTGAGATACTATAAAGCACATTGGCATCAAGCAAAACTTGAATCAAAATGGAATTAGGGTCAATTTTCGTATCTTCCTTTATAGTAGTAACGAATTTATTGTTTATTGCAAAACCTTCAGTATTTACTTTTACACTGTGATGGATGAGATAGTATAATCCCATTCCCCCACCAATCTCTAGGTTTAGTTTAGGGGGTATTTTTTGTAACTGGAGTTGTCGGTTGTAAATTATTTGAGACCCTATGTATTGTTGTCGGTATCTTATTCGAGCTATTTTACTGGCAGATTGTGTTAAATCTTTTATCTCAGGCAAAGCAGGATGAATGATGTCTAAAAACTGTAGGTTCTCTTTTACAGTTAGTAAATTACTTTGATGGAATCCTGGGATAAAACGAATGGCATTATAGCGATCTAGTTGTTTTTTGATATCTATTCCAAAACTTAAGGTTAAATCTGGCTTGTGAATTTTTTTAATGGAGTCTGATTGAGTTGATTTTTTGAATTGTGGGAGATTAAAACTAGGTTCTATAACAAGCCCAACAGTCGTTTGTCCAATGCTATAAATTGATAAAAATACTAATGAAAGTGCGGAAATAAATTTCATGTTTTACGAAGTAAATAATAAAAACGATACGAAAGTCCTATTGCAGATATAGTAAGACCTATACTTAAAGCTATCCAGATACCGTTCAACCCGGTCCACAAATAGTTATAATGTGATAACTTGGAGAGTATATATCCCGAGGGGATAGCAATTATCCAATAGGCTAGAAATATGAAGAAACTGGGAAGTTTAACATCTGTGATTCCTCTCAATAAAGCAACAGAAATTGCTTGAATACCATCGCTTAACTGAAAGAAGGCAGCGATAATTAAAAGATGAGCCCCCATTTGAATTATTTCAGTTTTGTCTGAGAACAATTGTGCAAGAAAATTATTGAAAAACAGGAAAATAATAGCGAAAAAACCCATAACAATAAATCCAATTTGCCAAGATGCTTTCCCATACTTTTTTACATGAATAAGGTTTTTATTTCCATAGGCTTTAGCTACACATATACTTCCTCCTGCTGCAATTCCTCCAGCGAACATATAGGTGAAAGAGGCAATAGTTATTGCTAATTGATGAGCTGCTAATTCTTTACCTCCAAGCCACCCAGCCATCACAGCTGCAGCTGCAAAAGCAGCTACTTCAAAAAAATATTGCAAACCGCTAGGGAAGCCCAATCGAATTATTTTTTTAAAAAATTTTATCCTATTTGATATTCTCAAAGATGAAATGAAATTAGAAAATTGTAACGGAGTATTTTGGGAATTGAAAAGTATAATGAGCATGCTAGTAGCCATATATACTCTTGATATTATTGTAGCATATCCAGCACCA
>JAKMFK010000124.1 GCA_022425465.1 Bacteroidia bacterium
TTTTTTATATATTTACAAAATGAAAAAATATGTAATTACCTTTCTTATTGGACTAATACTCTTTTTTATTCTTGGTGGTGTTTTTGGTACATTGGTTTTCTTGCCTGAAATGGCAAGTTGGTACGAAGCTTTCCCAAATGCGGTTAGAGAAACTCCTGATTTTTTCTCCGGCTTCATTGTTGGATTAATTCAGCTCATTGCACTTATTTATCTTTTAGATAAGTTATCCATTAACAATTTTAAAAATGGTGCTGTTTTTGGTTTGGTTTACAGTGTCGTATTATGGTTAATTATAGACCTTCAAATGGTGTCGACTACCCATATAGTCTCATATAGCTATGTAGGATTAGATGCAGTATTATCTGCTGTTATGGGAGGAGTTTTAGGTGCAGTTATGGCATGGTCATTAAAGAAGTATGCTTAATGATTTAAACTTTAAAAAAATATACATTTAATTCTTACATTAAGGCATAACTAACTATACCTCAGATAATAAGAGGTAATTTTTGTTATTGCCATGACAGCGGAATAGTTGAATTAGAGTTCACTATTCCGCTTTTTTATTTTGGTGTTATTTCTTGACGATAGAATTTTCAAATAAATTAATTACAATTGTATCGCTAATATTGAGAGAAAAATGATTAATAAATCCTACTACATCGCACTTATTATTCTTCCTGTTTCTACATTTTATAGTTGTTCTGACAAAGAAACGGAAACAGGCACACCCTCACCTTCGATTGAAGTTCCTGATGGATATTCATTAGTATGGTCAGACGAATTCAATGGTAGTTCAATTAATTCAAGTAATTGGATCTACGAGATTGGAGATGGAACAGATTATGGCCTTAAAGCTGGTTGGGGAAACAAAGAATTACAATTATATACTAACGATTCTGAAAATTCTGGAATTATTAATGATGGTGATGCTAGTTCGCTTTATATTAAAGCTCTAAGTGATGGAGTAGGTGGGTTCAGCTCAGCTAAACTTACTACAAATAGATTAGTTAGTGTACGTTTTGGTCGTGTTGAAGTTAGAGCTAAAATGCCGAAAGGACAGGGGATGTGGCCTGCTATTTGGATGCTAGGAAATAATATTGACCAAATCGATTGGCCGGGGTGTGGTGAAATGGATTTAGCAGAGGTAATCGGTAATGAGCCTAGCAAATTGTATTCTACAGTTCATTACACTGATAAAGATAATTCACACACAGAAGTTCAAGAAACCTATGAATTGATTGATGGCACATTCAATGATGCTTACCATGTATTTAGTTTAGATTGGACACCTGAGAATCTTACATTTATGGTTGATGGTATTCAAGTATCTCAAGTTTCGATAGAAGCTGATATGAAAGAATTTTTAAGAAGCTTTTATTTGGTTCTTAATGTTGCTGTGGGTGGTAATTGGCCAGGATCACCAGATGCTAGTACCGATTTCCCTCAAACGATGTATGTAGATTATGTAAGAGTATTTGAGAAAAATGGATTTGAACCTCCAGTGGCACCTGTTTTGAACATAGAAGAAGAAACGATAGGTCAAGATATTGATTCTAATATTGTATACTATGCAATAAAAAATGATTTTCTTAGTGTTCTTGGTGATGCTAGTATTGTTGTATACGGTGGAGGAGGAGAACCTACTGTTGGTTCATCTGAATCAGCTATTGATGGTGACCGCAGTATGGAATTTGAGTATCCAGGTGGTAGCTGGGGCGGAGGTTACATTGAACTAAAAAACACAGTAGATCTGAGTAGTTATAGTTTGGTTAAATTTTCACTAAACAAAGTAGACGAAATCGTAAATGCAGAAATAAAACTGGAAAGCCCAACAACTGATTTCTTTGTATATCTCAAAGATTATTCAGGTGTTGATGTGGGACAAGGATTTGTAGAATACAGCATTCCGTTTAGTGATTTTACTGGCTTGAATCTGTCTGAAATTTCAATTCCATTTTCTATGTGGAATACTCAAGACACGGATGACAATTTTGTTGGAGGAACAGTTTTAATTGATAATCTACACTTTAGTAATTAGT
>JAKMFK010000165.1 GCA_022425465.1 Bacteroidia bacterium
ACGTCTTTATCAATACACAAAGCAGATCCAATGACACCAGGGCCTACAAACGGAATTTGCATGGTTTTGAGCAAACCTTGAAGGGTGCCATCTTCTCCATTGGTGCCATGTACAATAGGAAATGCAACATCTATTCTGCCAATACTTTTTTGGCTTTTTACATCGATGATTTTCTGATCAGTAGAGCCAGGCGTGAGCGTAAGTAGGTGATCATTTTGTAGAACAACATCTTCCGAATTTAATTCACTCATCGTCTTGAGATACCAACTACCATTTTTTGCTATACCTATGGGCATAATCTCAAAAAGCGAGGTATTCGCGGCTTTGGCAATATTGCGAGCGGACCGAATAGAAATCTCGTGTTCGGTTGATTTTCCACCGTAAAGCAATATGATGTTCTTTTTACTCATCTGTGAATGACATTAACTTGTATACGAATAACTTGATTTGTGCTAATAAATTATGCACTAGATCAATTCTGAATGTCTTTTTTTTTAAGCTATTCTTTGATAAAATTCTTGAATATCATCACCATAAAGCCAACGAACTACATTGTTTTCCCAAATTTCTTGATGTTGTTGGGCAGAAATTAGGTCTCTTTCCAAGCCCAAGTCTAGTAACTTTCCTGGATAACTACTTTGAGCCTCACTTTCCATTTCTCCAAGTGGATAGGGGTCATCCAACCCAAGTATAATTTGGTCTGTTGTTTTAAGACGTTTGATCATCATCTCAAAAGATAGAGTATCATGCACAAGGGTATCGAAGTAAATATTAGGGTGTCCATTTGCTTTGCTAGGACGTTTTTTCCCTTCAAACAAATCGGGTCTTCCATCAAATCCTTGTGTTCTTCTTCCTAGATTAATGTGATTAAGTTGTCCGCCATGAGCAAAACATGTTCGAATGTTAGGATATTTATCGTAGTAGCCGTTGAGGGTGTAAAAATGATAGGAGTCTGCACATTGAGCAAGCATCCAGATAAGATGAAAACGCCAAGAGGTATTTTCTAATTGGATGAATTTCTCACCATCATATGGATGAACTTCTATGGCTAAATTGTATTTGTTAGCTAACTCCAGAATGGGTTCGGTTTCGGGATTGAAAATTCCTTTCCAATTTCCAGCAGTATCCAAGTAATGGGTGGGAAGGCATAGTACCTTGAGATTTAGTTTTTCAACGCAGCGTTCAATCTCCCATAGAGCACCATCAATAAAACCGGCATGAATCACAAAACCAGATGTAAATTTCTTTGGATGATTCGCCTGAATTTCAGCATTAAAATCATTTTGAAAACGAAGGGCCTGTTTCATGTCATTTTGAGTAAGCCCATTACCATAGAGTTGGGATAGGTTAAGTATGACGGCATGATCGATGTTGTTCGTATTCATCCAATCCAGTTTTTCATTTAAAAAAAAGCTCTCGGATGTGATGGGACGTTGCCAGTTTTTTTGACGCATGAATGAACGATCTTCATCAATCCAAAAAATTTCTTTGTCTTTCATGAACGAAGGAATTTGATTGGGGTAGGGAAGTAGATGAGAGTGACCGTTAATCTTCATATGTGTTGTAGATGTTATGGTGACAAAAGTATCAAAAAATAGATAGTCGATGTAAATCTAAGGTCTCGTAAAAATTTTTACTTTAAAAAAACAATATTCATAGCATACTCATTTTAATAAGTGATACCTTTGTCAAGTCTTGAGAAGAATAGCAGCCATATTTTTTGTTTTACTCCTTGCTTTCGCAGGTGGAATGGGTGTTTTTCACAACCATGACCATGACGAGGAGGCTTGCCATGAGACATCGATTCACTATTGTGCAGATACTGCCCATATAGATTGTTCTCTTTGTGATGTAGTCATTCATCCCAATGATTTTTCTCACTATACTGAAATCACGGTTTTAACTTTTGGACAGGATGATTATAAATCCATGTTCAACACACCGCTTTATACTATCCAGATTAAAGCAATTTCGGATCGAGCACCACCACATCAAGTTTGACAGAAAACTCCTAATCAAATCAACCTTTTTTAACCTTTTAAAATTTTACATTATTATTGCAACCTAGTTGCATTAATATATTTCAATAGTAATTATTATTGAGTTATGGTAAAGACTATACTGTTTACTTTAGTTATGAACGTACTATACTGTTTGTCTTTCGGACAATCGAATCGCCAGTTTAGTGGGGCTGTTTTTGATCAAAAAAACAAGCCTGTGATTGGTGCTAAAGTATTGATTCGTTCTATCAACAAAAATGGTATAACCAATGCTGCAGGAATATTTACAGTTGATGATTTACCTCAAACCTTCGAGATAGAAATATCCTGTATGGGGTATGAAACACTGAATAAAAGTATTAGCATAACCGAAAATCAAGATTACAAATTCATATTGGAGTCCGCTTATGTTAACTTAAACGGCATTGTGGTTGAGGGTAATTATGCTGAACTAAAAAGTGAAAGTACACCACTCCACATTGAGATTGTGAATGATGATTATTTGAGACAGAATCTAGGTGGTAGTTTGATGAAATCATTAGAAAGACTTCCTGGTTTATCTACGATTGATATTGGTTCTGGACAATCAAA
>JAKMFK010000192.1 GCA_022425465.1 Bacteroidia bacterium
TCTTCTCAATTTCATTTGATTTTAATGTGATACCTCTAATTCGAAAAAACTAACTTTTGCAAACGACCCTTCATCACGCGATTGAAAATAATTACCTGCTTTAAAGTAATTCTCAAAAACGCCCCATTTTTCTAAATGAATATTTTCATAAACCTTATAATCTGCATTGTTAAGTACTACCACGATTTTTCCTTTACTTACCCGAATTTCAAGAGAAAATTTTCTAAAACCAACCTTTTGTTCAAAGTTGAACCCCTCATCATCTCCCCAAGCATCTTTGCGAAGCATTTGTTCATATGGAGTATTTATGTCTTTCAAAATTTTTGTTTTGACTCTTATTTTTCCTTTGTCCCAGTAAATCTTCAGTACTGGAGGTGCGTTATTGTCTTTTTGTCCAATTAAATCACGTTGCTCATTGGTTAATCGACCATGAATCTGCATAATAATTATCCGGTGGTGATTACCTTCATTATCACGGGAAACCTTGTCGACACTAAGTTTTCCTTTCATTACCGCTCCATCAGAAAATGTCCAATTTACATTGTTGTCTCCAGGAACCATCTGCTCGCGTAGCTCGGAACGAGAGTACTTTGAATTTGGTGTTGTCGCATTCGTTGGCTCAGCGTAAAAGACTATGGTTCCCCGAATAGAATCCGTATACATATAGGGTCTGAGATCCATATTTGAATCGTAGTCCAAAATTTCAGGTGGCTCTACAACAATCGGCTTACCATCTTCTTGTTCAGCAGGGACAGTTACTGACCAATTACTCAAGTCAATTTTGGGGAGTTTAACCTTTTTTTTCTTAAATGGCTTTTCCCTCTTTTTGACCTTCTCTAATTTTTTTTCTAAAGGGTTTATCTGTGAATAAATAGGCGATAAGCAGACAAGAAGAAATGATAAAATAATTAAAATAATATGTTTTATCATTTCTTCTTGTCTTTTTATACCCTAAAAAGAGTGCTAGTCATTAATTGCTTCAATAAGGATATAATCAAGGCGAATTTCTTCATCACCACTATTATACCCAAGATCACTTCCACCGCCACCACTGTCAGGGCCTCCTATTCCTCTAGCAAATAATGCAACACTATCATTCGCGCCTACATTAAAGTTAAATGAATACGTTATGTAACTGTCGTCGCCAGGGTTGGATAACACGTATGGATCCATCAAATTATTTGCTGAAGTTTCAACTTGAGCAATAGATCTATAGCCAAAATCCTCTTGTGGGAAATCTACTGTATCAGTGTAGTAAACTACATCATAACCATCTACATAGCCTGTACCAGCTAAAACCCGGAATTCTAATTCAGAAGGATAAGACCCTCCACTTGTAAGTGGTTTAAATTGTACAACAATTTCAGCACTGTAACTACCATTAGGAGTCACTGCAAACTCTTGGTAAATTGCATCTGGCTCATTATTATCAAACTTTAAAACATTTGAGCCATTACCATCGCTGCTCTCGCCTTGATCACCAATATTTTTATTAATCCATGCTGAACACGCACAATCACTTCCAGACGACTTAGCTGACTTGGTAAAATCAGCATTTACAAGAACAGGGTCAGCAACAAGTGGTGTTGGTGGTTCTACTATTGAAATATCTTGTGTTACTGTATCACTTGCACCATTTTTATCAGTAGCAGTTAGTGTTACTGAAAAAGTACCCTCGCCAGAGTATGCGCTGGAAGGTTCAAAATCTCTAGAAGAATTCCCATTTCCAAAATCCCAACTAAAATCTGTAGCACTTGAAGATAAGTTAGAAAACGAGTACGTTTTCCAAGCATCGCCATCACCCTCTAACTGTCCACCTCCAAAAGCAGCACTTGGCGGCGTTTCGTCTGGCAATGATCCAGCTTCTGGATATACTTCTTCTTCACATGAAGTAGTTAGTGTAAGTAATAGAACTGCAGCAAACATGCTCCATGTTTTTGTGGCAAGTTCCAATTTAAAATCAAATAAATGTTTCATTTTCATTGTGTTTTGAAGTTTAGTATCCAGGATTTTGATTCATTTCACCACCGCTAAGGTTGATCTCACGTTGGGGAATAGGTAGCAACAAATCAGAAGACGTAAAACTGGCCCCTACAGAAGTTGCAAAAGCCGACAATACATCCTGAGCTGCTCCCATACGCATAAGATCAAAAAATCGATGATTTTCGAAAGCCAATTCTACACGGCGCTCATCCATCAACTCTTGTTTTGATATGCTTGAATCTGCATCATTTGCTAATCCTGCACGATTTCGTACAGCGTTAAATGATGACAATGCAGCAGCACTTGTCGTTGAACTTCCACCAG
>JAKMFK010000130.1 GCA_022425465.1 Bacteroidia bacterium
TGGCTAATTGGGCAATATATAAAGCTAAACAAAGATTAACATCAATTTCAAGAGATTATAAATTTGATGTTATATTTTTTGATGGCAGAGGAGGTCCTCCAGCAAGAGGTGGTGGTAAAACTCATAAATTTTATGCTTCATTAGGGCCAAGTATTGAATCCAAAGAAGTTCAGTTAACTATTCAAGGACAAACTATAAGTTCTAATTTTGGAACATTAGATTCCTCTAAATATAATATTGAACAACTTATGACCTCAGGAATTTTAAATAAGTTGAATGAGACAGATTTAACAATTTCAAGTGAATGTTATGAAACAATGGATAATTTATCTAAAATTAGTTACGATGCTTATGTAAAGTTTAAGAATCATCCTAAATTCCTTTCTTATTTAGAGCATATGAGTACTTTGAAATATTATTCAAAAACTAATGTTGGAAGTAGACCATCTAAAAGAAACTCGGGTAATAAATTAGTTTTTACTGATTTAAGAGCCATTCCTTTTGTTGGATCATGGAGTCAGCTCAAGCAAAATGTTCCTGGTTTTTTTGGAGTTGGATATGCTTTAAAACATTATGATAATTTAGGAGAACTTAGTAAAGTAAAAAAATTATATAGAGAGTCTAGTTTCTTTAAAACATTAATTGAAAATAGTATGATGTCACTCTCAAAATCTTTTTTAAACTTAACAAAATATATGGCTAATGATAAAGAGTATGGCGAATTTTGGAACATAATATATGATGAGTATAATACTACATTAGAAATGTTATATAAACTTACAGGATCTAGAAAATTAATGAAGGAAGAGCCTGCAGGAAAATTATCGATTGAAGCCAGAGAGTCTATAGTATTGCCACTTTTAACAATACAACAGCATGCTCTAAAAAAATTGCAGGAGCTAAAAAAAGATCCTAAAGAAAACAAAGACGAGATTGTGATTTATGATAAAATTGTAACGAGATCTTTGTTTGGAAATATCAATGCTAGTAGAAATTCTGCTTAGATAATTTTTATTTCTGAAGCAACTTTTTTGGCCTTATCAACTAATTTTTGAATATTTTCATTTCCATATGCTAATGAAATTCCCATCCTTCTGTACTTTCTAGTATTAGGTTTGCCAAATATTTTAAAATCTGTATTTATGTAGCTAGCAGCTTTTTCAATTCCTGTTATTTTAGGGTAGTTTTCATTATTTCTTTGTGCAAGTATAACTGCAGATGCCCCATTTTGAATTAGTGGAATTGAAATTACTGGGATTCCCAATATAGCTCTTGCATGAAGTTCAAATTCAGAATAGTTTTGAGTACCCGCTAAGGTTACCATTCCTGTATCATGAGGTCTGGGAGAAAGTTCTGAAAAATAAACTCCATATTTTCCTATAAAAAACTCAACACCCCAAATTCCACTACCTCCTAATGCCTTAGTGACTTTGTAGGCCATTTCTTGAGCTAATTTTAAGTGGTTCTCATCCATTTTCATAGGTTGCCAACTTTGTTGGTAGTCACCTCTTTCTTGTCTATGACCTATTGGTGGGCAAAAAAGGGTATTATCATTATTTTGAGTGAGTGTAAGTAGTGTGATTTCATAATCAAAGGATATAAATTCTTCGACGATAACTTCCATCAAATCTCCTCTAGATCCTTTTAATGCTTGATTCCATGCTCTTTTAATATCGGATTTATTTTTGATTATAGATTGACCTTTACCAGAAGATGACATTAACGGCTTTACCACACATGGAATCCCAGTAAATTTTACTCCCTCTATAAGTTCTTCATAAGAACTAGCGTATTTATATTTTGCAGTTTGAAGTCCCAGTTTTTTACAAGCTAAGTCTCTAATAGACTTTCTATTCATTGTGAAATTTGCAGCTTTGGCTGAAGGTATTACAATAAAGCCTTGTTTCTCATATTCATAAAATCTTTCTGTTCTAATACTTTCTACTTCTGGGACTATAAAATCTGGATTATGTTTTTTTACTATTCTATCTAGCTCATTTCCATCTAACATATTTATCACTTCAAATTCTTGAGAAACCTGCATAGCAGGAGCATCTTTATAATTATCTACAGCAATTATATACTGACCTAATCTTTGAAGCGCAATAACTAGTTCTTTACCTAATTCCCCAGATCCAAGTAAAAGTATTTTTTTTCTCATGTTACTAAGTTAATCAATTACTAAGTTATTACGTTGATATGTAAATTTTGTTATATCTATAGCTTCAAAATTTATAATTTTTATTTTTTGATTTTTATAACTTGAATGAGTAAAATGCTAATGTTATGAAAAAAATCTTATTATTTATTTTGTTAACTAGTCTTAGTTTTCATATTCAATCTCAAATTATTAGTCAGTACGTTGAATCTAATAATGGTAGTCATCCTAAACTTATTGAAATTTATAACAATACAGGTTCAACTTTAGATTTTAATAGTATTCCTTTAAAAGTCTACTATGCATCTAACGCAGGTTCTGAATCTTTGAAAGAAACTATATCTGATGGTGAATTAGCACCAGGATCAGTATTAGTAATTGGCCCTGCTTCTAGTGTTAGTAATGGTACATGGAAAACTCAAGTACTGGCAAACAATCCAAATGTTAAATATGTTGATGCAACATGGCAATTTAATGGTAATGACCATATTAGACTTGAATATAACGGTAATACTACAGATACTTTTGGTAGAGTAGTTGGAAATGATAGTTATTCTAATTATGGTGGAGTTTCTGCTAATAATTCTAATATTTCGAGAAGGTTAGGTCATTACTCTGGTGATACGGACTATTGGGCCGCTAACCAAACAGGTACAGATAATTTATCATTATACTGGGAAGAAACTGTAGACTTTGCCAGTGGTTATCCCACTTGGTCTGACGCTGCAGCTGCATTAGTTGGTGTTGGTGTACCTCCTGATAATTATGTATACGACAGTGATGGGAATTGGAATAGTTGGAACTCAGGCACAAGTGCTATGGATACAAGTACTAGTCCTAGTTCTACTGGAAGCGAATCAATAATTATTGGTTCAGGCAGTTACAGTATAAGTGCAACTGGTTCATCATTTGCAAACGTTCAAGTTAATACAGGCGCAACTTTTAATATTGATGCTGGAAAAGAATTATCAGTTTCGGGCAGACTAGTAAATAACGGAGGTACAATAAATCTAAATTCAGATTCTAATGAATTTTCGTCTTTAATATTATCTAATTCGGCTATTGGAAATGTAATTTACAATCGATGGGTTAATGGAATACCTAGTAATCCTACTGCAGAAGCTAATGATAGTAATCCTGGTTGGGATTTAATTGGATCACCTCTACTTAACGCTACTGTTAATGGAAATAGCTTTGCGCAAAACGGAAGTAATTACGCTTTTCAGCCATATAATAATACAGATAATTCTTGGACTCCAACTACCGAATCAGGTAATATTAGCACATCAACTGCAGTTGGTTATTCAGCTGCAACAACATCAGCTGGAGCTGTAGCATTTACTGGATCTCCAAGCTTAGCGGTTAATACTGACATAAGTATTACTGAAACAATTAGTAGTGGAGGTACTCAATGGAACTTAGTTTCAAATCCTTTTCCAAATTATATTTCTTTAAATGGACCTGCAAATAGTAATTCATCGTCCAGCTCTGCATTTTTATGGTATAATACTAACGGAGATAATGATGTCTTAGGCTATACTGACTCTGAAGAGGCTATTTGGTATTGGGATGGTACAGATTACATAACTGTAAATAGCAGTTCCACTGCAAAAGTTTGGGCAGCACCAGGTCAAGCTTTTTTTATCTCTTCGAAAGCTGGAGGAGGGATCTTGTCCTTTAGAAGTGGAAATATAGCAACTGCAGCCTCTGTAATTGCTGCAAGTGGAGGAGATGATTTTATTTCAGGAAATTCCATGGACCCAGATTCTGCAGAATTATTTTTAACTATTTATAAAAATAATTTAACATATTCTACTGAAATTTATTTTAATGATAATGGAACAGATTCTGTAGATCCAGGTTATGATTCAAGAACTTTTCCGTCTTCATCAAATTCTATATATACTCGATTAATCTCTAATGATGAAGGAGTTAATATGGCAATCCAGACCTTAAATTTTGATGAGATTAACAATAAAGTAATTCCATTAGGGATTAATGCTGTGGCAGGAGAAGAGGCTATAATTAGTATTTCTCATAACACTACCAATCCATCTACTTATATTTATTTAGAAGATGCATTAGAAGGTACTTTTACAAACTTAAAGGAAACAGACTTTGTAATTACTCCAGATTCTAATTTAGAAGGAGTAGGTAGATTCTTTATTCATACAACTGCATCAACGATGAGTAATGAAGATGCAACTAGTAATCTATTGAACGTATTTAAGTTAACTAACAACAACTTTATTACAGTAGAAGGATTATCAACTCAATCAAATCAAACTAACTTAAAATTATATAACATCTTAGGAAAGGAAGTACTATCTACAACTTTAGCTAATAACACAAACACACAGACAGTTTCTACACAGGGATTATCTGCTGGTATTTATGTTATTAAACTAGAATCAGGAAATAATACTATAACTAAGAAATTAATTATAAAATAAGACTAACTATGAAAAAAGACAACAAAAACTATATAGAAAACACTCCTTCTGGTATTACAAGAAAGGATGCGATAAAGAAAATGGGGAAGTATGCAGCTTTGACAGCAGTTGGTACTTTTATGATTCTTAATCCAAAAAAAGCTCAAGCTAGCTCTGTACCTCCAGGACCTGGATGGGGAAGTGGAAAAAGTTCATGGGGAAGAGGAAATAGTT
>JAKMFK010000018.1 GCA_022425465.1 Bacteroidia bacterium
ATTTTTTTTTAAAAAACATTTTTTTGATGCTTTCATAAAAAAAGCCCCAATCAAAAATTGAGGCTTTTAATGATATTTTGATAGATTTATACGTTTAATCCTTGACGATTTGTAAATCGCTTAAAAAACCTTTTAGGTTCATAATAATAGGGACATTCATTAAATCTGATCCCAATTCATTAGCAAGCATAACACTTACCCAATCTAATCTATATATGACATCAAATATTGCCTGAAGTGAATATTCAGGAATTTGCATCGGTAAAATGGTATTATTATCTAGTTCTAAATGTGATATTAGAAAATCAAATCGGGCAGCTACTCGTGGATTTTCATTAGAGTAAAGCATGATAAAATTGGTATCTAGTTGATCAGTATAACTTTCAATGGCATTATGATTAGCTTCAGGAAGCACATTCACAAATCCTTCAAGTTTTGAGTTTTCTTGGAGTTGTTGTGTGAACCTAACTGCAATAGGAGCATATTCTCGATCTGATACGATGACAAATTTCTTGCGAATAGTGTTTTTAAAGAAGTTGAATATTTGCTCACCACTTTGTTTTTGACGGTCTCTATTTTCTTCAAAATAGTCTCGAATATCTTGAATGATGGGACGGTGGTCAAATCCAAGAAGTTCTCCAAATATCATACTGATAAATCCGAGTCCTTGACCAATGGTCATCCGTGGTTGATATCCACCTTTAAGATCGTATGTAATTAAGTTATTTTGGGTAGCTAGTTCCTTAAGTTTTCCTCCACCAGTTAGAATAATCATTGCACATCCAATTGCATTTGTCTCTTCAAATAATTGAAGTGTTTCTTCTGTATTCCCAGAATAGGAGTTTAGAATAACAAGTGTCTTTTTACCAGCAAATTTTGGAAGGTGATAGTCCGCTACGGTTTCAATAGGAATAGGGCATTTATCAAAAAACCA
Organism: Bacteroidia bacterium; assembly: GCA_022425465.1. Lineage (GTDB taxonomy): Bacteria > Bacteroidota > Bacteroidia > NS11-12g > UBA9320 > UBA9320. The sequence goes on from JAKMFK010000018.1 coordinate 935, forward strand.
ATTCTTGGCAATTACTGCTCCAATTCCACTTCCACCTAAACCTCCCATTACAATATTATCAAATTGATTGACGCTCATTTCATGGTTTGTAAAATTATCTAATACAAAGTCAAATTGTTCGGTAAAATTTTCTAGTGACGATTCGTGTGTAATCATTTGTTATTCTTAATACTTTTGTGGCTGCAAAAATAAACAGATAAACGATTTACTTGTTTCTGTATATACACAGATTTTAAAAAATGTCTAATCCATCAAATACCGAAGTTAAAATAGTAGAAGATGAACTTTTTATTAAGTACACTTTCACTGTTGACGATGGTCAAGAGCCACTTCGAATAGACAAATATTTGGTGAGTAAAATTGAAAGAGCTAGTCGTAATAAGTTACAGGAAGCAATTGATCAAAAGCATGTTATTGTGGACGGTAAAGCGGTTAAGTCTAATTATAAGGTGAAACCCCAAAATTTCATTGAAGTGTTAGTGGACAAAGAACCTACAGAATTAGAAGTGATTCCTCAAGATATACCACTTGATATCATTTATGAGGATGATGATTTGATGATCATCAACAAAAAGGCAGGAATGGTTGTTCATCCAGGTTTTGGAAATCAATCTGGTACGCTTCTTAACGCTCTAGCTTTTCTTTTAGATAAGAAAGCAACTCATCGAGGTAAGAGGCCTTGGTTAGTACACCGTATTGATAAAAATACGAGTGGTTTGTTAGTGATTGCCAAAAATGATGAGTCGATGGCACACCTATCTCAACAATTTAAAGATCACACAATAGAGCGTACATATCAAGCATTAGTCTGGGGAAGTCCTCAAGAGCCAGAAGGTACCTTATCAACTATCATTGGACGTGATCAATATGATCGAAAAAAGTTTGTAGTTTTATCTGATGATGAGGGTCGAGGAAAACATGCAATCACCCATTATAGAGTTTTAGAGGATTTTTTGTATACGAGTTTGGTGGAATGTAAACTGGAAACAGGTCGTACCCATCAAATTAGAGTTCATATGAAACACCTTGGTCATCCTTTGTTTAGTGACGATCATTATGGTGGTAATCGGATCCTTAAAGGTGTCGTATTTAGTAAGTATAAACAGTTCGTAGATAACTGCTTTAGTATTTTACCACGGCAAGGCTTGCATGCGAAGTCTCTTGGATTTCAGCATCCAAGTACTCATGAATGGATGCAATTTGAATCGGAACTTCCTCATGATATGCAAACAGTCGTGAATAAATGGAGGAACGCTTCAAAAACGTACGGTTTTTAGTTAGGGTCTAAAATAACTCTTCTTAACCAGTAGCTTGCCCATAGTGTATTCTTGCACTGTTACCAAAAAAGGGAAGTCCGTGAATGTGGCAAAATAGCGTTCGGTATCTTCCACAATCAGCTGTCCACGTTTGTCGTATAATGAGTTTCCCATTTCAAAAGAACCCTTACGATGTAATTTTAACTCAATCGGTTTTCCAGAGGTAGGGGTTACTTTGATGCTTATAAATGGTTGAGCATTTTTTATAGAATCTTTTTGTTCTTGATTTAGATAGTTTGCAAAACCCTCAAAATTTTTGAATGAAAAAAGCGAAAAATAACTTCGAGCTGCTGATTGCGAAAAATTGTTTATTTGAGGGATGAGATTGTATGAAGAATCAATTCGAGCGATTTGAAAAGATTCGCTTGAGTCTTGATGATGAATAACTTTGATTGACTCAATCTGTTCTGAAGAAAAATCAAAAATAGTTTGATCAAACCAGTCTTTTTCTAGGGTACTAAATTTGGGCTCTAATAAATTAGCAAAGCCAAAAATATGGGCTTCGTATGGCGTATTTGAACCATTTATATGTATGTAAGTAGATGAACGATCTGGGTTGGATGAACCTACATAATAGTCACGAATACATTCATCTTTTTGAAAAATTTGAACATGTATGGAACGTCCCACCATTTTGCGTATTACATTTTGTTGAGCGGTTTTAGCTACAGGTCCTTTAATCCGAATATTTTTAATTGTTTCATTTAATAGTGATTCAATCTTAGGTTTGAATGTTTTGATTTTATTGTTTACATACCAGTCTTCATCTTTTTTTGATAAAATCACCTCATTACCTTGACGGTCTTTCATTTTTATAAGACTGATTTCTTCCGGATTTTCAACGGCAAAACGGCTAATATCTCTATAGCTAGTTTGTTTATCTTTATCGAATATGGTCCATAAACAGAGAAGTGCAACTGAAACAAGAGCGATTATAATTATTGATTTTCTCATTCTTCGTAGTTCAAAGAAACAACCCTTTTCATTAATTTGGGTAATTGGATAACCATATATTTAGATCGTCGGGATAAATATTTCATACATTTTAATTCGTTTTAATAGTAAAGTCAAAAGAATACTCAGTTAAACCTTTATTCTCATTTGCTTGTTATAAATTTGAAGTTGTGAAAAACGGACTTAAGCATCTAAAGAAATTCATAAATAACCATGAACACAATTGCATTGTATTAGTAGACAAACATACCTATGCATCGTGCTACCCTTTATTAGATACAAATGTTCCTCATATTTTGGTTCCATATGGTGAAAATTACAAGAATTTAAATAGTTGTGAATACATCTGGAAAAAACTGGTAGAGCTCAATGCCAATAGAGATACTAAATTGCTTTGTTTGGGTGGGGGTGTTTTGTGTGATATGGGTGCATTTGCTGGTACATGTTACCAAAGAGGGATGTCTGTAGTGTTGGCACCCACTTCAATACTAGCTATGGTAGACGCAAGTATTGGAGGTAAAAATGGTGTTGATTTTTTAGGATTAAAAAATTACATCGGTACTTTTAACAAGCCTAGTCAAACTTTCATTTGTCCTGAATTTTTAAATACGCTACCCTATCCCGAAATGGTGAATGGTTTCATCGAGATGCTAAAACATGGTTTAATCGCCAGTAAATCACATTATGATCATGTTAAATTATTTTTTTTGAAGGATAGACATGCTATCACTCCGAATTTAATTAATGATTCTATCGCTATTAAAACGCGAATAGTCGAGGATGATTTTTTAGATTTGGGAGTGCGAAGGAGATTAAACTTTGGTCATACCATTGGTCATGCTATTGAAGCGAACAGTCTTCGAATTAATGAAGAAAATGAAGCATTGTCTCATGGAGTTTCTGTTGCTTTGGGAATGGTTGTGGAGAGTTATATCAGTCATAAAATTACAGGTTTTTCATTAGATCAATTAAATGAAATATCGACAGTATTAAGTGGGCTTGTGAAGTCAGTATACGAGGAGATTCCTGAAGTGAGTGAGTTAATGCCATATTTGAGGAGAGATAAGAAGAATTCTAATAATACAATTAACTGCACATTATTAAAAGAAATTGGTGAGGCAAATCATGATTACGAAGTTGAAGAAGACCAAATAAAAAAGGGACTAGCATACTTGAAAAGTTTAAAATGATTCGATTATCGAACAAAAATAAGCAGTTGTTTGGTGAGGTTCGTTTGCCGAGTTCAAAGAGCATAACCAATCGCATGTTAATTCTTAAAAAATTGTATGAATCCAATCTTATACTAGAGAATATCTCGTTGGCTAATGATTCTAAAATATTGAGTAATCTGTTAAATTCCAATAGTAATCATTTCAACGTTCAAGATGCTGGAACAGTATATCGTTTTCTGACAGCTTATTGTGCCGTAACTTCGGGTGAGTGGACTATTGAAGGTACGTCAAGATTACATGATAGGCCGATTGCAGACTTAATCCGTATTCTGCAAGAATTGGGTGCCGAAATAACCTATTTAGATAGGGACGGTTATGGACCAATTAAAATTGTTGGAAAAAAATTGGTAGCAAGTTCAAATTTAATTGACCTTACACAGATTAATAGCAGCCAGTTTGCCTCTGCTTTATTGATGATTGCTCCCATGATTGACGGAGAATTCAATTTTAAAGTGAATACCAAAATGTCCTCATATTCATATGTTCTATTGACTATTGCCTGCCTTAGAAGGATGGGTTTTTCAGTTTGGGTTCGTGGATCATACATACAAGTTTCAAAAAAACAGAAATTTGATGGTGAATATTTTCATATTGAACCAGATTGGAGCTCATTTTATTACTGGATAAGTATGGTCCATCTTTCTGAAGGTGCTGATTTGTTTTTTCCAGGTATCCGACTAAACAATATGCAAAAAGAAAGAAAGAAACTTTTTGAGATTGGCCATCCTAGTATAGTAATGGAGGAATTGAATGACGGTATGCGTATAGTGAAACATACCACAACTGAAAAATATGTATTTCCTGATGAGTTAAATTATGGTCAGTTTCCAGATATTGCTATGACCTTTGCATTGATGCTACCAGCTATAGGATGCAAGCAAGTTGTTATTAAAGGTTTGCAAAGTTTGAAATTCAAAGAATGTGACCGTGAACTTGCTACAATAGAACATTTAGAAAAAATAGGTGTTGATTTTAAAAGTCAAGATAATCAATGGTTAATGGATGCTTCTGGTTTTGAGTTGAAGGCTAATACCCTTTTTGATACCTATAATGATCACAGAATGGCCATGTG
>JAKMFK010000233.1 GCA_022425465.1 Bacteroidia bacterium
TTTAATTCATAATTACCTGAAAACAACTGATTATTAAAAAAAACCTTACAATCTTTAAATGTCAATTGATTAATTGGAACAATTCGTGTACACGATTGAATTAGAAAAAGAAAAATGATTTTAATAATTATAGATTGCTTCACCTCCACTTTTAAAATATTCTTCAAATTGACCAATCCTTACTCCCATGTAATAACTACCACAAATTTTAAGTTTTTTATCATCATAGAATTCTTCAAAACTTCCCATTTTTAAATTCTTTTTATAAAATATTATGATTTGTTCATTTCCGTTCTCATAAAAAGAATTAAACCTTCCAAATAACTCACCTTTTTTAAATTTTGAATCAACTTGAACTTTTCCACTTCTATAATACTGTTTAAAAACCCCATCTTTTATCCCATCTATCACACTAATTTCAGTTTTAATATGATTGTCATCATAATGTTCAATAACTAACCCAGTATATAGTTTAGATTTTTTTGTAAACAACATTTGTTCGTTATCATAGACTATGTCCACTTCGCTTAGAGTAGTTTTTGATTTACTGCACGATATAATAGACAAAAAAATAATATTTATTATTAGAAATCTTTTTTGAAACATTTTCAAATTCAAGTTTTACTATCGAAATACAGAATTAGGAAACACTACTGGACTTTCAAATCCATTTTTTCCAACGGTTGATACACCAAAAAAGTAATTATCAATTACAATTCCCTCTAAAGTGTGGGAATCTACATCTCCCACAAAACGTTCATATTGCCATATGGGACTGGTAGTATCCCTCCAATAAATCTTATATCCTTTAACGTTGGGATCATTTACTTTTTCCCATTTAAATTTTACTGAGGCTTGAACAATCCCACCAATTGAGAGATTTTTGATTGTTGGAGGAGCCCAGGCTAAACTTGACAGATTGATGGCATTCACGGCAGTCAGCTTTTTTGCATATTCAAAATCAACCCCCGAAATGATATCACCATAGGCGATTCCATTTTCAATTCGAATATCCTGATGCTGCATGACATAGTTTTCATGAGCCTCCATAATACGGATGCCTGCATAGCCAACATCATTAAAAGGGCGGTGATGACCTCCTCTTCCAAAACGATCCAATCTATAGATCATGAGCGGATTCATTTCAGGCATATAATGTTTCACTGTTTTGTGAACATAACGAGCCAGTTGTCTTGATGTTCCATCAACTTCACCCCCGTAAAAACGACGTGCTTTTCGTGCTCGTTCAGTTTCATTTGCTGGTACTGGTTCTGAAAATATTCTAAAGGTTCGGTTATCAATCACGCCATCCACTCCTTTTATATTTCCGATCATATCGTTATTAAGAATGCCAATAAGTTCCCAGCCTTGTTTTTGTGCATATTTCGCCAAGCCTTTGCCCCCGAATAGTCCTTGTTCTTCTCCTGCAAGACCTACGTAAATAATACTATTTCCGAAGGAATATTTAGAAAGTACTCTTGCGGCCTCTATGGTTCCTGCCATACCTGAAGCATTGTCGTTTGCTCCAGGGGAGTCCTCGGTATAATTAGTTGGATCAGAAATTCTGGAATCTATATCCCCACTCATAATAATGAATCGGTTTGGGTGGGTTGTTCCTCTCTGTATGGCAACTACATTATTGATCCAAACGGGTTTTACAATTCGATCTCCGTCTTCAGGGGTAAAGTAATTTTTTTGATAAAATACCTCAAGACATCCATCACAAGTTTCAGAAATCTTGTCAAATTCAGATTTAATCCATCTTCTTGCTGCACCAATTCCCCGTGATTTTGATAGGGTATCACTTAAAGTATGTCGTGTTCCAAAACTGACTAATTTTTCGATATCCTGCTTAATATTATCTGATGAAATGGCATCAATGATATCGTATACCTTTTGGTTCTCTTGGGCCAAGGCATTACTTAAAATCAGGGTGAGAAAAAGTATATAATAATGTTTCATTTTTTTTTGTAAAAGGTAAAAAAAAACCGACACTTTAAGGTGTCGGTTGGATAGAGAACTGTTTTTCTTTTAGAAACAGTATTTATTTTCTTTAATCAAATGATCCGCAATCTTAGTCCTGAGTCCAAAACTGTCGGGATGGTCGATATACTCTCCATGCTTTTGGAGTACCTCAAGTAATTGATTGCGTTCGTCTTTGTTGTCGCCTGTAAGATGCAGTATGACTTCTTTGATTCGTTTAGCGATCAAACCTTGAGCTTCAAAGACATAATTTTGTGTCATCGCAATCTGAATTTCCTGACTATTAACTCCACTTCGATTATAGTTTTTAAGGGTTCTCAATATAGCAGATTCACAAAAGTAAATTTCTATCAATACATCTGCTAGTGCCTGAAGTACCTGTTGTTCTTCTTCAAGCTTAGTTCCGTATTTTTGAGTGGCATTGCCAGTAATCATTAGGAACAGTTGTTTAAAATTCTCAATCAGTTGATGTTCTTGTGCTAGAGGCCCGTCTGCGATCTCATTTGCTT
>JAKMFK010000234.1 GCA_022425465.1 Bacteroidia bacterium
TTCTTTGGGGATAACTTCTAATGCTTCCTATACATTTTCTTTGGGTACAACCGCAGTTATTTGGCAAGCAACAGATGCAAATGGTAATACGGTTTCAGCAACACAGCTAATTACAGTTTCTGATACATTAGCTCCAATAAATATTGCACCTGCAACAGTTTCAGTTACTACAGATGCAGGGTCATGTAATGCTGCTTTAACAGGAGTTTCACTAGGATTTCCTTCAACTAGTGATAATTGTGGTGTTAGTTCAACTACCCATAATGCACCAGTAAACTTTCCTTTAGGAACAACAACAGTTACTTGGAGTGTGATTGATTTTGCTGGAAATGAAAGCCTTTCCTACCAAACAGTTATAGTATTAGATCAAACACCTCCTTCATTAACGCCACCGCCTGATATAAATTCAAATAGTTGTGTAATTGTATTAGGCGTTCCAACCATTACTGATAATTGTTCATTTACATATAAGAATGATGCACCTAATACTTTTCCAACAGGTACCACAATAGTAACATGGACAGCAAGTGATACCTCAGGAAATATTACTACTGCAACACAAAATGTTACTTTCGCAGATAACGTAGCTCCAACAATTACTCTTCAAGAAGAGAATATTACCATTAATGCAGATTCTAATTCATGTTTTGCCTCCTCTGTGGATTTAGGCTCAATAATAACTAACGATGATTGTGGTATATCTAATACCTCAAATAATGCTCCAATTCAGTTTCCAATTGGGGTTAATATAGTTACTTACACTGTAACAGATACTTTTGGAAATTCAACATCAAAAACACAAACTGTAACAGTAATTGATAACCAAAAACCAATAATTCGTGCAAATGATTTAGTGCTGAGTTTAAATAGCGATGGGGAAGTAGAAATACCTTTTGATGCCATAGATAATGGGAGTTCAGATAATTGTTCAATTGCAACTTATAATATTGTTTCAGAAAATTCAGATACTATTTTTACTCAAGAAACTTCTGTTCCACAACAACAGGATCAAACACAAAATCAGAATAGTGAGCTGACTTGTGAACTAGTTTCATTAAGTGGACTTCGTATTACAGAAAATGGAAATATAATTTTGCCATCACTTCAATATGGTAACATTATTTCACTTTTTGCTGATTATCAAGATTTTGATTCTCAACAGAGAAATTTTGACACCGTACAAGTAGAAACAGAAAGAGAAATTTCGTTTAGAATAAATATACCTGATAATTTTTTAAATTCTAATGACGAATTTATTGAGTGTATTGCCACAGCAATTCAGCCTACTAGAACAACAGGAAAAATTTCAAATAATAACATAAAAATATCACCTAGTAAAAAATTTCTAAGGAGAAAAAAAATCTCTCTAAGCTGTGACATAATTGGCACTCAACAAATTATTTACTCAATTACGGATTCATCAGGAAACACAGCATCTACTACAGTGAACATTACAATAACAGATGATTTAAATGTTTGTAATTCTTCCGACTCAAGTTCTGCTGCTGATGGAAGTTCAGCAATTGATTCAGATGGTGATGGAATAACAGATGATCTTGATGCATTTCCACTTGATCCGACAGAATGGATAGATACGGATGCAGATGGGATTGGAAATAACTCAGACTCAGACGATGACGGAGATGGTTTTCCAGACACTATTGAAGTTATCGGAGGAAGTAATCCACTTGATAGCTTAAGCATTCCATTGGATACAGATAATGATGGATTAATCAATATACTCGACGAAGATGACGATAACGACGGTTTCAGTGATTTGCTTGAATTAGAGGTTGGTACTGATCCTTTAGATGCTTCAAGTTTTCCCATAGATACAGACAACGATCTTGAACTGGATTTTTTTGATTCAGATGATGATAACGACGGCCAATCTGATTTGGTTGAGCTAGAATGTGGTTCAGATCCACTCAATAATTTATCAACATCAATAGATACTGATCTTGACGGTATACCAAATTGCTTAGATTTGGATGATGATAATGATAATTTTCCTGATGAACTTGAAATTACAGAAGGGACTGATCCATTAAATATCAATGAATATCCAAGTCTTGATGGTGATGGTGATGGAATTCCATTTTCTCTTGGGTATGGTCAGAATTTCAATGACAATTGCCCTGATATTCCAAATCCTGATCAATTAGATACGGATGAGGATGGAATTGGAGATTTATGTGATAATTGTAAAAATGAAATAAACCAGGATCAACTAGATACTGATCTAGACGGCATTGGTGATTTGTGTGATCCAGATGATGATAATGATGGACAAAGTGACGAAGATGAAATTGAATGTGGGTCAGATCCAAAAGATGATACCTCACTTAGTCCTGATATCGATGGTGATGGTATTTTGGACTGTTTTGATTTAGATAATGACAATGATGGTATAGAGAATTCCATAGATCCGAATCCGGGCAGTTTTGATAATTTATTGGTAAGCCAGTTTGTGTCTGATAATAATGATGGTATAAATGATACATGGGAAATCATCAAAATTGAAACTTACGCCAACAGTCACGTTTATATTTATACTCGCTCAGGAGCTTTAATTTACCAAAAGCGTAATTATCTCAACACTTGGCCAGGGGATACTAATGCCAATTTGATTCCAGAAGGGAGTTATTATTTTAGAATTGACTTAGAGTCAGACGGTATAATCGATGACGAGGGATGGCTTTATCTTACTCGTTAGGTTACTATTCTATAAATACTTATTAATTCTGATGGAAGTGATTTGAAACAAATTCCAATACCTTGGGTAGTGAATCCCTCCAATAGCTCCAACTATGACCACCGTCTCGTATTCTAAA
>JAKMFK010000149.1 GCA_022425465.1 Bacteroidia bacterium
TATTACCAGTCCAATTGAAATTAGCAGCAATGAATGGACTCTATTAAGTGCGGATTATACACATCAAAATTATAGCGACTTTTTATATGTTAAAGGTCCACCAGTTGTTAATGGATCAGGAGTTGATTTTTTTATAGACAATTTCTCATTGGTTTCTCAAGGATCGTCAGAAGTTGATTTCACTAGTGTTGATGATATAGTTGATATTGGAGCATATGAATATATAGAGCCTTCACTAAGCATTGATGAATGGAGTAATGAAATAAAATCACATCACGACATTACACTGTTTCCAAACCCAGTGTCGAATGAGCTGCATTTGATCAATTTGGATTTACAATCTAAAATCAAAATTGTTGATATCTCAGGTCGGAAATATGATGTAAAAGCTATTCCAAACCTCGAGCAACAGAGTCTCAAAATCACTTTGTCACACCTGAAATCTGGAACTTATATTGTTCAAGTTCTTTCTGAAAAAGGAATGACCAAAAGCTTTAAAATTATAAAGCAATAGTTGATCACTAATTGAGTTTTACTAGTTTGTAAAGTACATCAATATTCCAATTACAATAGCAACCAAAACAACTGATAGCACAACATCGATTGTGTCATAGGATCCTTTGTTTTCGAGCTTATGCTCTTTGGTGAGTGTACCAAATGATAATCCAGAAATTCTTTTATAATCTGGAGGACTAGTAGCTAAACTTACTGAGATACACAGTGCTACAGAAAATAGAAACATAAATATAGCCATGTGAGCAAAATTGATTGTTGCAAAGCCATACATCAGATTGTCATGTACTGCCCCTGCTGAAATATCTGCTTGATAGTATATCTCAGATGAAAGTCGCAATACAAGAAGTACCAAACCTGCAATAAGTGTAGAAATAGCAGCTTGCGCATTTACTCTTTTCCAAATGATACCAAGTAAGAAAACAGCAGTCACAGGAGGAGCGATATAGGATTGTACGTTTTGTAAATATTGATACATTACACCTCCTCCGATTCGTTCCATGATTGGAATCCATACAATACCCAATACAACGATAATTGCTGTTGCAATTTTTCCAGTCGTTAACAACTCTCTTTCTGACTTGTTTGGCTTTAATTTTTTGTAAATATCAATTGTGAAAATTGTAGAGCAAGAGTTAAAAACTGATGCCAAAGAGCTCATAAGTGCTGCCATTAGTCCTCCAGCTACAAGTCCTTTTAGCCCAACCGGTAGCAGCGTCTTGACAAGCATCGGAAAAGCACGATCGGCCTTCTCAATTGCAAATACTTCAGGGTTTTGAATGCTTAGTGCAAATGCAATGATTCCAGGGATTAAAAAGATTAGGATGGGTAATAATTTCAGATAGGCCCCAAAAATGGCTCCTCTACGACCAATTTTGATGTTGTGTGCAGCGAGTGTTCTTTGCACAATATATTGGTCAGTACACCAATACCAAATTCCGACAATCGTTCCCCCTATCAACAGGCCTGTCCAAGGAAAATCTGGATCAGACATTGGTCGCCACATATTAAAATGATCAGGGCTGACAGCACGAACAGTGTCTTGTAATTCATTCCATCCCCCGACTTCTTGAAGTCCCAAGTACGTGATGACGATTGATCCTAAAATTAGAACAATTGTCTGAAGTGTTTCTGTATAAATCACAGCTTTCATCCCTCCAATGACTGTATATATTCCAGTAAAAACAACAACACCTATTGCTCCATACCAAAAAGGAATTCCCAATAATTCAGAAACAACGATTCCACCAGCGTAGATGGTTACAGACACTTTAGTTAGTACGTATGCAAGAAGAGAGAAAACAGACAAAAACCACCTGGATCTACTATCAAATCGCTTTTCCAAAAACTCTGGCATAGTAAAAGCACCACTTCTGATATAAAAGGGTAAAAACAGCCACCCAAGAAGGAGTACGATCCACGCGTGCAACTCGTAATGAGCCATGGGAGTACCTGATTCAAATCCTGTACCAGCCAAACCAACTACGTGTTCCGATCCAATGTTGGAAGCAAAAATGGAAGCTCCGATGACAA
>JAKMFK010000306.1 GCA_022425465.1 Bacteroidia bacterium
AACTTGCCTTGTGCATTTCTTGTATTTCCAACATGCACATAAATTTGATCTGAGTGAGATCCTTCAACTAAATTCCAGAAGCTTCCAGCATATTCAGAATTTCTAACACCTTCAGGGCCGTTTGCAACTGCAAAATTAGCTATATTTTTATAAGCAGCCCAAACTTGAACATCTGATCCAGAGCCAATGTAATGTGTAGTAGCTCCTCCGTACCACATCACTCCATCATCTACACCTGGTTTAACATTCCAACCCATGTATGCATCAATGAGTTCTTGATTTCCTGCTGATGAATTATAACTACCAACTACAAATACATATGGATTATCCAGATCCAAATTTTCTTTTCCATACCAGTTTGCTTGCCAGTCTACAACTCTTACTTCATCAGTATGATTATTGAAATAACCCCACCATTTTGCTACTGTTTCTTGCATTTCTTTTTTTTCATCTTCAGGTAGTTTTTCAATGTTAGCTCCAAGAACAGTCCAAATATCGTCTTTGACCATATCTTCAGCAGAAGCATAAATGTCAGAAATCATTATACTATGATCCGATCCATACCAGTGTCTGTACACAAACGATCTCGCAATAGTTCTACCTTCTCCAATTGATGCATTCGTTACTTTTTCATGCAAGTCTACAAATTCACCAATTTTATTAAGAGGAACATCTAAATAAGTTTGGTTAATAACATTTTGAGCATTAACAGAAAATACAAAAAGCATTACTGCTAAATAATTTAAAAGTTTCATAAAGTTTTTTTTGGTTAATTATTTTAAGATACAAAAATTAAATTCTTAGTCAGAAAGTTAGATTTAATAAATTATTTGAGATAAAAAAACGGTTAACTGTATAATAGTATAACCGTTTTATTGTTTTAGTAGATAACTCTATTCAAATATTGAACTTTGATTTCACGCCTCGAGATTTTAAAATTACCATTCAAACTATACGCCTAATTCAAAATTATAAACTAAATTGGGGTCTAATTTTGAAAAAATAAAAAATGAATTTTTTTTTAAAATTATTCTTTCTATTATTCTTATTGTCGTGCAGTAATAATGAAGACCCCCAAGAACAAAATGATTTAGACTGTTCTGGGGATTATTCAACTGCTGGAATTTTAGTTGACATCAATGAAGAAATCTATAATGATGATGAGTCAGTAAACACTTACAGTAGGTATTCTTGGTCTTCTAATGGTGAAAATAGAATATTAAGAGGAAATGGAATACCAAACCACGAAGTTGGTACGTTTCCAAATTCAGGAAATCCTAATAGAATTAGTGAACAATCAGTTAATAAGAATTTCACCCTTTGTCCGTCTGTTATTTCTGAAAACGGATTGGATGTTGTTGGCCCAGCGCTTGTTATAGCATATGCTTTAAATAGTGTAAAGTTTGATCCTGCGACAGCGGGGAGATGTAATGACGCTGGAGTGTGTAGTTTGGCACAAGGTCAGGGAAATTGGAATATTGAAGCACTTGGTCATGACACCTTTGATTTTGGTGATGATATGAATCATGCACATGTTCAACCAAATGGCGCATACCATTATCACGGAATACCAGAACTATTGGTAGAATTTTTAGGGAATAAACAAGGGATGACTATAGTTGGTTGGGCATCTGATGGTTTTCCAGTTTATGCCAGATATGGTTTTTCAGACCCTGATGACCAAAATAGTTCAGTAAAATCACTAAAACCTAGTTACAGGCTAAAAACAGAACCTGACTCAAATCGACCTATGGTTTTAACTAGCTTGATAGGAGGCCCTGGTCAGGGAACAACCAATCCAAATACAGAAATACCAATGGGTGCTTTTACACAAGATTATGAGTATGTTGATGGTCTTGGAGATTTGGACCGATGTAACGGAAGGTATGGTGTAACTCCAGAATTTCCTGATGGTATTTATTACTATGTTGTAACAGATGATTTTCCTTTTTTTACTAGATGTTTAAAAGGTGATGTTTAAAATAAAAAACGGCTACACTTTATAATAGTATAACCGTTTTATTGTTTTAGTAGCGGGAGCAGGACTCGAACCTGCGACCTTCGGGTTATGAGCCCGACGAGCTACCACTGCTCTACCTCGCGATTTGAAATGCAAATTTACAACTTTATC
>JAKMFK010000030.1 GCA_022425465.1 Bacteroidia bacterium
AGATTACAAACACCATCAAAAAAGAGGATGGGTGCGTTATCTTTTACGTTAATTTTTTTTGATCCCACTAACTTTGATTTAGATTCAAATTTAATGATGAATAACGATTAAATCACTGAAATATAGATTAGGATATCTTTGCAGCAATGGCAAAAATATCCATTGATTTAAATTCGGGTACTGTTCAAAAAGAATCTGCTGTAATTGGCATCGATTTAGGTACTACTAATAGTCTGATTGCAACTATTGACTCAGACACCCATGAACCCTACTGCATTACAAAAAATAAGGACAGTATTGTGCCAAGTACAATTAATTTCAATAATCAAGAAATCATAGTCGGTAAAGAAGCTTCAAAAAAACTGATTAGTGACCCGAAAAACACACTGTATTCCGTAAAAAGATTAATGGGTAAAAGTTATCAGGAGATAATGAATCAAGGGAATCCTGTTAATTATCAAATCATTGATAATAAAGACAAGCTTGTTCAGGTAAAGATTAATAATCAATTTTATACACCAATTGAACTATCCTCATTCATTTTAAAAGAACTCAAAAAAATAGGTACAGACCAATTAAAGCAAGATATCCAAAAAGTGGTTATTACCGTTCCTGCATACTTTGATGACTCACAAAGACAAGCCACAAGAGATGCTGGAAAACTTGCTGGATTAGACGTCTTAAGAATTATAAATGAGCCCACTGCTGCTAGCTTGGCTTATGGACTAGGAATAGATAAAAACCAATCTAAGATAGTTGCGGTATATGATCTGGGTGGAGGAACTTTTGATATTTCTATTCTCCATATTCAACAAGGTATTTTTGAAGTACTATCTACCAATGGAGATACCTATTTAGGAGGGGATGACTTTGATCAAGCAATCGTTAATCATTGGAAAAAGCTTCACTCATTATCTAGTCTGTCTGACAACGATAAGCAGCTACTAAGAATAACAGCTGAGCGAGCTAAAAAAGAATTAAGTGCTATACTAAGCTACATGGATTCAATTGATATTCATGGTCAAAATATTACATTGACACTTAATCAAGAACAACTCCATGAAATTCTTCATCCCATTATTGAACGAACAATCCGAATATGTTCAAATGCACTCAAAGATGCGGATATTTCATCCTCTGAAATTCAAGAAGTTGTTTTGGTTGGAGGAAGTACAAGAACTCCAGCTGTTAAAAATAGTGTTCGACACCTATTCCCTGATGCTAAGATTAATGATCAAATCAACCCTGATGAAGTTGTGGCCCTTGGTGCAGCAATTGAGGCTGATATTTTAGCTGGGAATCGAACAGATTTATTACTTCTTGATGTTACACCACTTTCTCTTGGAATTGAGACTGTTGGTGGGTTAATGGATGTATTGATACCTAGGAATAATAAGATACCTACTCAACTTAAAAAAGAATACACCACATCTGTTGACGGGCAAGTAAATCTTGCTATAAATGTATATCAAGGCGAACGGGAAATGGTGACTGACAATCGAAAAATTGGTGAATTTATTTTAAAAGGTATCCCATCCATGCCTGCGGGAATCCCAAAAATTGAACTCACTTTTTTACTCAATGCTGATGGTATTCTCCAAGTGAGTGCCAAAGAATTAAGGTCAGGTGTTAGCCAACAAGTTACCCTAAAACCTCAATATGGAATTACTGATCAACAAATAAAAGATATGCTCCAAGAGAGTTTGAATTTTGCCGAATCAGATATGGACAAACGATCACTTGCTGAAGCGATAACAGAGGCAGAACAACTTATCTATGCCACCCAAAAATTTATCCGTGACAATTCCGATTTATTGACTCCAAAAGATGTTACCAAACTTGAAGAAATTATTCAAGGTTTAAATCAACGTATTCAATCAAAAGACAAAAACGCAATATCTGCACAGGTAGAAAAGTTAAATAACTACAGTAAGCCCTTTGCAGAAAAAGTTATGGATCAACAAATATCCAAAGCATTAAGTGGCAAAAAAATCGAATAAATGAGATTATTTTTAGTCATTATAACAATATCAATAATCCAATTTAGATCATTTGGACAGTCAGACCTATCCAATAATAAATTGGGCATCAAGACTAGTTTTAACCTGTCAAGCATAACAGGTTCTGCTCTTATGAACCCAAAGGTCAAATTTGGCTATACCGCTGGTTCATATTTTATTTCTAACACAAAAAAAAAGACAAGTGTCTATGCGGAAATAATAGGCAACTTCAAAGGCTCTAATTTCAATAATGGCGATATAGAGTATTCAAAAATAGCTCTGTTCTATGTTGATGCATCTCTACTTCCATTATTCCGATTACAAAATGACCACGCCATCTGTATTGGTCCAACTGTATCCTATTTAGGGTTATCATCACTATATATTGGAGAGAAAAAAAAGTCTGAAATTGATAAACTTAATATCAAACCTTGGGATTACAGTATCGCCCTCTACTACCACGTTCCAAAATCAATCGTTACTTTTCAATTCGGCACAAAAATGGGTCTCCGGAACTTGAATAATAACTTGAGTTTAGATAATATCTCTCCAAATATTAATCCAAATGGCACCATACGAAATATTAGCGTAGAAATCGGAATGATTTTCTAAAAAACTCACAACACTATCAAAAAAAGTGTGGACGAGTTCTATTTTACAATTCGTCTTGATTGAAGAAATAATCGTCGGTAGAAGGATATTCAGACCAAATTTCTTCGATGGTCTCAAATGGTTCTCCGTCGTCTTCGAGTTCTTGTAAGTTTTCTACTACTTCTAAGGGTGCTCCTGTTCTAATGGCAAAGTCGATTAACTCATCTTTCGTTGCTGGCCAAGGAGCGTCGTCTAGGTATGATGCAAGTTCTAATGTCCAATACATGGGCTATAAATATTATAGGTTCGTACTAATGGTGCGAAAATAACTTTTTTTCAGAATTCACAATGATTGAAGAAATAAATTTTAAATTGCTGTTAATCAACTATTTAACTCATGTAATAGAATGCCAGCAGCTACCGAAACATTGAGCGAATCCATGTTTCCTTTCATTTTTATTCGCCAAACGTGGTCCATAAGTGCCAATCGCTCACGTGATAGCCCTTTGTCTTCATTGCCCATCCAAAGAGCCCAAGAAGTCAACTCTTGAATCTTCGTACGATCCATTGTTTGATCTGTTTTTTCGGATGCTGCTATTTGAGGTATCCCCCAACTCTGCATATAGTTGAGCGTATTGGCTAAGCTACTCACCCGAGCTACAGGCAATTTTAATAATGCACCGGCAGAGGATTTAATAGCTCCTTCGCCTATTTCAGCATTGGCTTTAACGCCTACAATCAATAAATCTACCCCAAAGGCTAAACATGATCGTGATATGGCCCCAATATTTCGGATATCTTGTATGCCGTCTGCCACCAATATCTTGGGAGGTTCTCCGCTTTCAAATAACCGCGTAATGGTTTCCTCTAGGGGCACAAATCTAATGGGACTCTTTATGGCTATTACTCCTTGATGATTGGCTCTCGTAATGCGATTAAGCTTCTCAACAGGCACCATTTGAAAAGGAGTATTTGACTTTTTGGCAAGTTGTCTAAGTACCCCAATTTTCTGTTTATCGGCTTGATTATTGACATACACCTTGCCAATGGTGACATCACTTAAAAGCAATTCTTCTACAGCATGAAAACCAATAATGATGCCCTCTCTACTCATTTATTCACAAGCTTAATATAAAGCAGTAGCTTGCTTATATAAATCATCGTATTTGGTAGCTAGCTCATCACGTTTATACTCTCGAGCAAGTGGACCAATATTACGAAGGATTTGAATGTTCTCGTTCTTATTATCAACTTGTGTGAACTTCTTATAGTAGTTGATTAAAGCACAAGCATCATCTCCGACCTCTACCAAAAACTGATCTCCTTTTTCTGTTTGATTAGCCTTGTAATAGATATCTGCACTGGCTGCTTTTAACCTCAGATTCATGGGTAATAGGGTTTCTGGCATCGACGAATAACATTTATCTAGCAAAGCAGCAGCCGTATCTAATTTATTGGTGTTAGCATAATAATCCGCTACTTGAACAAACAAAGACCGCAAATTTTGAGGAACAAGTTGGGCTTTATCATCCAAAAACATCGTGCCTTCTTCCATGTTCCCCCATTCGTAAACATTCATCAATTTGTCATACAACAAATCCATATCGTCCATACCTCTCATTCGTTTGTTTGCCTCAATTGGAAGTAGCTGATAGGTCAGGCCATTATGTCTGAAATACTTATCGAGATTCATATATACAGATGACCCTGTGGTTGTTGTCCAATAAATGGGTCTTTCCCATCCTGTTTTGGCATTGGTAGCAATGATATCCAACACAACGATATCTCCCTTGCTTAAACCACTTCTACCTATGTTCCAATAAATTTTATCGACTATTTTAGCTGTATCTCTATCTGGTACATATCCCGTGGCGATAACTGCTTTTTTATCTACTTCAACACTAAAGTTTTTTACTGGGAAAACATTAATCAAATCACCTGCATTTGTTCTTTGTTTTCTGCTTGGTTCATCAGAGGTAACATATTTCAGCACTTGGTCCAAGGGATAAAACTGATCTTGAGGAAGTGATTTATTTTCAAAATAGCGAACATAATCGCGTTTACCTGCAACTATTTTTTCGGCAGGTATGCTTAATGGCAATGGCTCACTATCAAACACTTTTCTTCTCAATGCACTACTATACCATTCTGTTGGTAATAAGCTTAGGTTAATCACTCTCACATCCGTTCGAACACCCTCCACATTTTGAGCATACCATAGTGGGTAGGTATCGTTATCACCATTGGTAAATAAAATGGCATTTTCCTCGCAGCTATTTAAATAATTTTTTGCAAACGATATACCCAGTTCTCTTCCTGAGCGATCGTGATCATCCCAGTTTTGAAAACCCATCAATACTGGAGAAACCAACAATGCAACAGCTGTTGCTCCAGTGGCAGCTATGGTTTTGTTAACTGATTTTTTTAATAAGTCAACAAGGAATAAAACACTCAAACCTATCCAAATACAAAACGTTTGGAAGGACCCAACAGAGGAATAGTCTCGCTCACGTGGTTCCATAGGTGGTTGGTTTAGGTACACCACAACGAGTAAACCTGTAAATAAAAATAAAGTCAAAACAGTGTAGAAGTCCATCTTACTTTTTTGATACATCACTACAATACCTAGTATTCCTAATATTAATGGCAAGAAATAAAAGGTGTTGTGGGCCTTGTTGTACTGTAAACTCACTGGAATATCCTGAGGAATCCCTAATCTCCACTCGTCCAAAAATTGAATACCCGATATCCAATTCCCTTCTAAACTATTACCTAAAACGTTCTGAATATCATTTTGTCTTCCGGCAAAATTCCACATGAAATACCTCCAGTACATCCAACCCAACTGATATTTGAACATGAATTTCATGTTATTAGCAAACGTGGGTTTCTTTTTTTTCACTGACTCTAATTGCTGTTCTAATTGGTTTCTACCAGAATATTTTTTAATCATGCCGTTCCATAAAGGGTAGTACCTTGATTTTTCGGACATATCACCCATTCGAGGCAATACAGTTGAGAAACGATCGTCATAAATTGGCTCTTGCTTTGTACCAATTTCTTCATAAGAATCTTCACCTCTACGATACTGCGTTTTCCCTTGTTCTATATCTACCAAATCAGCATTATAATAGGGACCAAAAAGTAAGGGTCGTGATCCATATTGTTCGCGATTAATATAGCTCAATAAACTTTCTGCATCCTGCGGATCATTCATGTCAATAGCCGGTTCTGCAATCGATCGAATAACCACCATGCTATAAGATGAAAATCCAAGCATGATAAATGCAAAACATAAGATCACTAAATTAGCAATAGGCTTGTTATTTTTGATGGTATAACGCAAACCAAAAGTTATTCCTAATGCGATAAGCAATAGGAAAAATAAGACCCCTGAATTAAACGGAAGTCCAAATGAATTCACAAAAATCTTGTCAAAAAATGCCGCAACAGCTGGCGTTTTTGGAATAATTACCCATTGAAGTAGAGCTATTGAACCGAATCCAATGACCGAAGCTCTTATGATGTTTCTTCTGCTGACCCCAAATTTATTGATAAAATAGTAGAGAAAAACTGCAGGTACGACAAGAATATTTAAAAGGTGAAGCCCTATACCTAAACCTATGATGTAAGCGATAAAAACGATCCAACGATCTGATGTAGGGTCATCTTTTACTTTTTCCCATTTGAGAATAGCCCAAAATGCCAAAGCCATAAAGCATGAAGAACCTGCGTACACCTCTGCCTCTACAGCATTGAACCAAAACGTATCCATGAATGTAACAGACATAGCCGCAACAAGCCCAGAGCCGAATATGGAAATCGCGTTACCTAAATCAACCGACTCCGCATTTAGGTCTATTTTTAGAATTTTTTTAGCAAAATGAGTCGTAATCCAAAAAGTAAACATTACTGTGGCAGCACTAAAAACTGCACTCAACATATTGACCGCGATAGCAACTTCATTAGTACCTGGAGTAGCAAAAATGGAGAATAATCGTCCAAGCATCAAAAACAATGGTGCCCCTGGTGGGTGGACCACCTGCAAACGATATGATGCTGATATAAACTCTCCACAGTCCCAAAGACTAACAGATTGCTCCAAGGTCATCATATAAACAGCAATTGCTATCAAAAATGTAACCCATCCAAAAACAGTATTTATCTTTTTAAAATTATTCATTTTGTGATTTTTTGAATCTTCGGGCGAAAATAAAAGATTTCGTCCACAAACACGATGAAT
>JAKMFK010000036.1 GCA_022425465.1 Bacteroidia bacterium
CAATTAACGACTCAATTCATATAGAATTTGTTGATACGCTGAGTGGACAATTGGCAATGGATATGGCCAGATCTGCAACTCCAACTAAGAAGTTTGGCAACTTTAAATATAATGATGGAAATACTCATTTTTCATTCAAGTCAAGTATCGTACTTTGGAGATGGAACCCAGATCCAATCCTGTGTAAGTACAAGAATAAGGAAGTCACAAAACCAAAAATAAGTGTTGGAATTAACGATTATGTATATGGCAAGAGCAGGGTACATAACCCTATGTTTGCTAAAAAGACCGTTTCAGTCGTCATGAAATATTTTGAATCTAAAAGTTCAGGCGGGCATAAAGTAGTTATTAAAGAAATGGCTTCAGACACCTACCTACAATTATTAAGTCACGATGAACATTGTTTTAATAGTCCTAACAAATATTTTTCTTCCCCTTCATCGATAAATTATAAATTAGTCAAGAAATACAAACATTCTGAAGCTACCAGCTGGGGACACTGGGATGTGAAAATGCTAAATGGATTGAGCTATACAGACTTCTATTTGGAAGGAACATATTTATTTACTCTCACCCATGCTTGGTAAAACCAGATCAAATAGCCGGAGACTACTCCTCTCCGGCTATTTGTTTTTCACTTTTACACTGACATTTAGCCTTGATGTGAATGCACAAAGACAGAAGTCTTATTTCGTTTCTAGCGGCTTAATGATAAATCAAATTGTAGTACCAGAATTCGCGGAGTATGGTGACTACATAAAAATAAGCCCATCTCTCCGCACTTCATTAGGAATTGGGAAGACCGTGACCAAAAAGGGCAAGTTTTACACGTCTATATCTGTTGGTATTGAAAGTCCAAGAATGTCAGACGGGATGACCGCATATGATCTCACTGATAGAATTCAAGAAATTGACGATAGATTAACCCCGACAAGATTTTATTACTTAACAACATTGAACAATACTATTAGCACTAATTACAGTGTTCCCTATTTCGTTATGGAGAAGGGAATAATCTCCAAATTATCGTCTCACAAGATATATACTGGATTCACATTTAAGTATCAATACATGGGAGATTGGATAATTTCAGAATATAATACCGGGCTCTTTACAGAAGGAATAGGTTATGAATTTGAATTAAACCAAAACTCCCCTCTAGTATTAGGAATCAACTCTAGTCTTAGGTATAAGAAATCTGAATTAGAGCTTCAGTTAATGCACTATAATCAAGATATCACACACCAATTTTATAATCGGCCGGGGTCTTTTGGCAATCTAAATCTTCAAGACAGATATAGGAATGTCAACTGGGTGATTACTGTTCAATTCAAATATCACATACACAATAAAAATGAGCACTAAAATCAAAGTTGTAAACTTTATAGCGGCCATTCTTCTAACACTTAGCTGTTCTTCAAACCATTGCAAATCAACAGTCTGTCCCGAAAATTTTACATGCGAAGACGGACAATGTGTTTGCGATGAATATCACACAGGGAATGATTGTGAAACAGAAATTCGAGAAACATTCTACGGAACATTCACTGGAATTATGAACGTCTATAATGAAGATTTCATGCTTATAAATTCTTTCCAAAAATCAATTATCGTGAAAGACAGCACAAATCATCCAGCAATCATGTCAGTTGATAATATAGTAGCATATGTAGATTCGAGAACTATATCATTCAAATTTTCAAGTCTCAATGAAGATCTAAATACCGACATACAAACAGAAATTCGCGGATACGGAGGGTTAGACAACGACGAACTTGACTTTAACTACACAGAAACTACGCAGTCGGTAGGCCCCAACCTATTCCCGGTTATCTATAAACATTATCATTTTATCGGTATGCGATAGTATGAACATAAATGAAACCAAAAGCACCTACGCTTTTCAACGTAAGTGCTTGATTTAAAGTGGGCCCACCAGGGCTCGAACCTGGGACCACCTGATTATGAGTCAGGTGCTCTAACCAACTGAGCTATAGGCCCGGTTTGATTGACTATCCATCAACAATTTCGGCAAAGATACAACCCACTATCTTTTTAAAGACTGAAATCAAAACAATATGTCCGAAAGGCTTTTTATATCTAATGACATCATAATAGACTCATAGTCAATATACTTTTCGAATATTATTCCAGTGTTCCTTATATTTACTTGAAACAAAATCATGAAATAATGAAAAAAATTAAGTTGTTGTTAGGAATCTTGTCAATAGGTATTCTGTCTAGTTGCGAAGCACCAGTGGAAGAGGAAATGTCTTCTATGGATAAAATTGGTTTTGCGGGCCTCGATGGGGGTGCATTTATCGCGGACCATGGAGAAAGTATGGATAATTGGATCAAATTCTGTGATCTACACTCCTCGAAAAGTATTGAGGCTATGATGGAATTATGTGGTGATTCTATTACTGTTGATCTCAAAGATGGAGAGCAAATTAAAGGAAAAGAAGCTTTCCGTGAAGGACTCACAAATTGGATGAAAGATGCAGATGTGAGTATTGATCAGCAGTGGGGTGTACCGCTCAAATTCGTTAATGCAGTGG
>JAKMFK010000094.1 GCA_022425465.1 Bacteroidia bacterium
GTAATAAACCAAGCAAAATTGGTTCAATGGTTGATTATCCCATTGAAGTAGTTGTAGGACCAGAGTTCGTCACTGGAAGTACTCGGATGAAAAGCGGAACTGCTCAAAAGCTCATTCTCAATATGATCAGTACTAGTCTTATGATCAAACTTGGCCATGTTCAAGGTAATCAAATGGTTGATATGCAATTGAGCAACAAAAAATTAGTGGCTAGGGGTACCCGAATGATTATGCAACAAACAGGGCTAGACGAGTACACAGCCAACGACCTTCTCATGAAACACGGAAGTGTGAGAAAGGCCGTTGAACATGCTGCAAACTGGTAATCCAAAAACTGTGGATTGGAATACTATAATTTTAATATTTCATCCTTAGGATACTTTACCGAAAAACCATAATCCAATTGCCTTTTCTCTAGACCTTTAAGATTAATATCCCAAGATAAAACTCCTGTTTCTTTATTCAATTTACCACTCCCATTTGTTGAAGTTATCTCGATTTTCTCATTTTTACTGACTGGAATATGATCCTCTATGGTAAGATTCACATCACCCTTGTTTTTATTCTTAATCGTGATTACATAGTTGGCTGAATACACCTTACTATTCTCAATCAATTTCTTCTTGGTTTGACTATCTGTCTTTTTTCGTTCTACATAAACGCTCCGATCTCTACCCATAGAAACCTCTAATGTATCATCCGTGACTGATGGATTCACAACCGTTCTACCAATAAAGGTATTACCATAATAGATATTGGCTTGACCTGTTAGTAAATCCAGTGATTCCCAATCTGTCAATCGAGCAATAACGAATGCGTCTTTTTCAAGTTTGGGGACCAAATACAATTGAAATTCAGTACTTACTTTATCACGTTTAAGATCCATATAATGAGGTTTCCCCCCTGAGGATACGTTCATGGGTAAAGCAATATCAAACTCAACTGAACTAAAATTCTGAACCTTATTGGTATATTCATAAATCATCGATGCCTCTTCTACTATCTCCATATCATCCTCCGAAATACTTTCCATACTAGCAGATGTTGCAGACACCGCATTTCGATCCAAATACAACCCTTTCTTTGCCCTATACTGACGGATAAACCGCTGAAAGTTCACAAACCAAATCGGTAGTTTTGGTTTTGTATTCCCTTGATTAGGATTGGCATTTGACACTTTGATTTTAACTTGATTCCAATCTATCCCTGTATTTTGATACACTTGAGCTTTGTATACTAGTGTAATGTCTGATTGATGATCTTTTGCAATTAAATCATAATGTGGATTCCATCCTGCATTCCCCGACAAATAATTTAACTTTATAGTTCCATTGGTTGAAGCAGAGCTTGATACGGTTACAATCACTTGATGATGATAGGTTGGTGTAGGCCTAATATTCTGATTTTGAATCAAAGCTTGGCATTTATTTAATTCCTCTTTTAAGGATTTATGATGGTCAGCCATTTTTTTGGATTGAAGCGACAAGACATATCTTAAATGAGCAAGCTCTCTCAATTCCTCCCTCAAAAATGAGGCGGTTCCTTTCAAAAGTTCCAACGAATCAGAATTGGATGTTCCTTTAACCAAAGGATTCCCCATTATTAAATTCTTTTCTTGATCGATTGCCTGCATTAATTCTGAATTTTTATTCATCCTCAGCTGGCTATTTTTTAATGAATCACGTAATGCTTTTACTCGATCCAAAAGTTTGGGAGAAGTTGTATTCTTTTCATGGATTGGATTCTCCATAAAATACCGATACTGTGTATTTAGAATTGTAAATTTACCTGCCCCTGAAGCTTGAATACTCGCTTTATTGATGTAAGGAGATACATCATTAAAAATAAAATGGGATGTTCCCTTTGATATAGACACATAAGCCTCTTGGAATAATTGTGCATTTTGCATAAAAACAGTCACATTTTTGAGCTTGTCTTTGACTATAATTTCTCGTTCATTGGCTTTCAAAAAAGGCAATCCTAAAACACTCACAGCTAATACTAAAATTATTTTTTTCATACTGCTTAATCCCATGACGGATAAATAGGTAAATGATAAACTACAAACACATCATGACTTCATTATTTTTGCAGTGTGGAAGATTTGATAACTATACACGTGACTGACCTTTCAGGAGAAGAACACCAGATTGAAGCACCTACAGATATGAATCTAAATGTAATGGAAGCTATTCGTGCTAATGACATTCCCATCAAAGCTACATGTGGTGGCATGGCCATGTGTGCAACTTGCAATTGCTTGGTCAAAAGCAACCACCCTTTACCAGAGATGAGTGAAGATGAGGAAGCTATGCTTGATGAGGCATTCGTATTAGATGTAGAAGGGAGTAGATTGATGTGTCAAATTCCAGTGTCTGACAAAATTGATGGACTTCAAATCCAACTAGGTGAATTAACTGCTGAATAGTAAAACGCTATCCAAAATAAACCCAATTTAAACAGTATCAAATTCCAATTCGATTAGAAGGTAAACTTGTCCATACAGAGTCTTCTGATTTCACAGATACAAATTGGCATGAATTATTTGAATTTATTAAGCAAAAAGTTACATTTGCAGCCCTATTTTTAAGAATAAAATAATTTTATTGTGGATACATTATCATACAAAACCATATCGGCTAACAGCAAAACTGTTGATAAACAGTGGGTTATAGTTGATGCAGAAGGAAAAACACTAGGTCGTTTTTGTTCTGAAATTGCCAAAATATTAAGAGGTAAAAACAAGACAAATTATACCCCACATGTAGATTGTGGTGATAATGTGATTGTTATCAATGCCGAAAAGATCACATTTACAGGTAATAAAATGGAGACCAAAGAATATGAAACATTCAGTGGTTATCCTGGTGGTAGAAGAGTAACTTTAGCTAAAGATTTGTTAGCTAAAAAGCCTATCGATTTGATTGAAAGAGGTGTAAGAGGTATGTTACCCAAAAATAGGTTAGGTAGAAAATTATTTACCAATATGCATGTTTTTGTTGGATCGGAGCATCCACATGCTGCACAAAAACCAACCAAAGTAGAGATTTAATTATTATATGGACGTTATAAACACAATTGGGAGAAGAAAATCATCAGTAGCTCGTGTTTACATGAGTGAAGGTAAAGGTGCTATAACGGTTAACGAAAGACCGTTAGAAGAGTACTTTGCTTCTCAAGAATCCGTATATTATGTAAACCTTCCGCTCACTACTTGTGATGCTGCTGGTAAATATGATATACAAGTTAATGTAGTTGGTGGTGGAACCACTGGACAAGCTGATGCAATCAAACTTGCTATTGCAAGAGCATTGGTAGAAGCAGATCCAGAACACAAACCAGCCCTTAGAGCAAAAGGTTTAATGACTCGCGACTCACGTTCTGTTGAGCGTAAAAAAGCTGGTCAACCAAAAGCAAGAAAGAAAACACAATTTAGTAAGCGTTAATAGAATGGCAGTTAGTACAGAAAAATTATTAGAAGCAGGTGTACATTTCGGACACCTCACAAGTAAATGGAATCCTAAAATGGCCCCATACATATTTATGGAGCAGAATGGCATTCACATTATCGATCTCAACAAAACCTCTGCTAAACTAGAGGAAGCTAAACATGCTATTCAAAACATAGCTCGAACAGGTCGTAAAGTCATGTTTGTTGCTACCAAAAAACAAGCAAAAGAAATTCTAGAGGAAAATGCTCAACGAGTGAACATGCCTTTTGTTTCTCAAAGATGGTTAGGAGGTATGCTTACAAACTTTGCAACTGTTCGTAAATCAATCAAGAAAATGCAAGCCATCGAAAAAATGAAAACCGATGGAACATTTGATAACATGAACAAAAAAGAGCGTTTAATGAAAACGCGTGAGCAAGAGAAATTAGCTCGAGTTTTAGGTGGTATTGAAAATTTAAATCGTATTCCATCAGCTCTTTTTGTTATTGACATCAAGCGTGAGCACATTGCAGTTAAAGAAGCTCAGAAATTGAATATCCCCATTTTTGCAATTGTTGATACCAATTCTGATCCTACAAAAGTAGACTTCCCTATTCCTGGAAATGATGATTCAGCCAAGTCATTACACATCCTTTGTAACGAAGTAACCGATGCAATTGCTGCGGGTCTTCAAGAGAGAGCTCAAGCAAAAGAGCAAGCTAAAAAGGATGAAGTAGTTGCTGAAAAAACAGCTGAAGAAACCACTGAAAAAGCATAGGATTCGTTTTTTATTGTAAACCCATTTTTATTTTATAGAACATGACAACCATTACAGCGTCTGCAGTAAATAAACTCAGACAAATGACAGGTGCCGGTATGATGGATTGCAAAAAAGCTTTGCAAGAATCAAACGGAGATATGGATGGAGCCGTTGACATCCTAAGAAAAAAAGGAGCTGCTAAAGCGGCCAAAAGAGCGGACAGAGAAGCTGCAGAAGGACTTTCTATTGCTAAATCTTCTGACGATAACACCTACGGTATTGTTGTAGAAGTGAACTGCGAAACAGACTTCGTTGCCAAAAATGATGACTTTGTTGCGTTTGCTAATCAAGTAGCTGATTTCGCACTTACCAACCAATTTGCTGATAAAGATGCCCTTTTAGGTGCAGCTTTTGAAGGTAAAACATTAGGCGAAATATGCGTTGATAAAACTGCTGTCATCGGTGAAAAAGTTGAAGTATCAAACTATGCTTTACTTTCATCTGAAGGTGTAGCTGCATACAACCACGGTGCAAACCGAATTGGTGTACTTGTAGCTCTTAACTCTGCTTCGGATGATGCTTTACAAGCAGGTAGAGACCTTGCTATGCAAATTGCTGCAATGAATCCAATTGCCGTTGATGAGAACGCTGTTTCTCAAGAAGTAAAAGACAAAGAACTTGAAATTGGTAGAGATATCGCCAAGCAAGAAGGTAAACCAGAAGAAATGTTGGATCGAATTGCTCAAGGTAAATTGAAACGTTTTTTCAAAGACAACACTTTGATGAACCAAGCTTATGTAAAAGATAGTTCAATGACTGTATCTGCCTTCCTAAAATCTGTGAGTCCAGATTTAGAAGTAAAGTCGTTTGAACGTTTCCAATTGGGAGCTTAACTCGACCACTACAAAAACACACCAAAAGCCTTCCATTTTTTAATGGAGGGCTTTTTTTATTTCCAAATTGCCATTAATACCCTTAATTTTGGCAATCAAATACATCCATGTCTTACAAAAGAATTTTACTAAAACTGAGTGGCGAGGCTCTCCTGGGCGATAAAGAATTCGGAATTGATAGCAGCGTACTATCCATGTATGCAAAAGAAATTAAATCGGTTGTTGATCTCGGTATTGAGGTAGCTATTGTCATTGGTGGTGGTAATATTTTCAGGGGAGTAAGTGGTGT
>JAKMFK010000139.1 GCA_022425465.1 Bacteroidia bacterium
AAAGAAAAATACCCGAATAAACCTTTCATTTTTACACGATCGAAATGTGAGTTTTACTCGAAATGTCATCCCATTTAACTTTACCTATGCTTTTTCCAAAAACCGTTTTTCATTTGGAATAACTCCATTTAGAATAAGTATTAATCAAGCTAAAATTGATCCCGATTTTTTGAGTACACTTGATAATAGCGGTCAGTTTTACACCAGTCAGTTACTAACGAATAACATCATTGCAGGGCCGAAGGCGACCATTCATTGGAATAATAAGACTAGCAAAAGCAGATCGTATTGGCAGATTAAGTCAAATGCTCTCGAATTATCAGGAAATTTAACATCCCTTTATTTTGATTTGTTCACCAATGAAACAGGTAAAAATCGCGAAATTTTTGGCGTAAAATATTCTCAATATGCTCGATCGGACGTTGATTTATCTTATACATTCATTTGGGATGAGAATAATTCTTTGGCATATCGATTCAATACAGGTATTGGTTTACCCTATGGTAATACAGAATTTTTGCCTTTTGAACGCCGGTTTTTTGTAGGCGGTGGTAACAGCCTTCGTGCATGGAGACCAAGAACCCTAGGCCCAGGAGGATATCGAGATTCGAGTAATGCCATTTCTATAGAAAAAACAGGTGAAGTTCTTTTACAAGCAAGTGCTGAGTATCGTTTTGATATCATAGATAAACTGATAGATGGGGCAGTCTTTGTTGATGCAGGGAACATTTGGAACTTCAGGAAGGATGAAAATTTCTCTGATGGAGAATTCATGTTTAATCGTTTCTACAAAGAACTTGCTTTGAATAGTGGTGTTGGAATACGATTTGATTTTTCGTATGTTGTTTTTAGAGTTGATTGGGGTATTTCGCTGCATGATCCGTCATTGATTGATGATGAACGATGGATAATTAAATATTTTTCAAGAAATAGATGGATTTTTGACCACTCTGCAGTTAATTTTGCAATCGGTTTCCCATTCTAAATACGAATCGATTAATTTTTATTTTAAAGACTATATATTTTAAATCATGGAACATAGAAAACTTTATTTTTTAATAAGCTTAATTTTTTTGCTTGGAAGTTCAATTTTTTTACCCTCATGTAAGGATGAGCCTGGAGGCGGAGGTGTCAATTTCTTTTCATTAGAAGATGATAAGGCATTTGGTGCTCAGGTTGCTGCAGAGATCGAAGGTGATCCTGTTAATTATCCTATTCTTGATAGTTCACAATATCCTCAAGCCTATGCGTATTTATATGCAATTAGAGATTCTATCTTAGGTTCGGGTAATGTAGTGCACAAAGATGATTTTTTGTGGAAACTTAAAATCATCGAAGATGACGAAGTATTGAATGCATTTTGCACACCAGGTGGGTATATATATGTATATACTGGAATTATTAATTACCTTGATTCTGAAGATCAATTTGCTGGGGTAATGGGGCATGAAATTGCTCATGCTGATGAAAGACATTCTACAACAGCTTTGACCCAACAATATGGATTAGATGTACTTTTGAGCATTATTTTGGGTGATAACAAGGGGACATTAGTACAAATTGCCCAAAATTTGGTTAATTTAAAATACAGTAGAAACAACGAATCTGAGTCTGATATGAGATCTGTTGAATATTTATATCCAACCGCTTATGATGCTCGTGGAGCTGCTCGTTTTTTTGAAAAAATTCAAGAAAGTGGTGGATCATCAGGTCCTGCTTTTTTAAGTACTCATCCGAATCCAGAGAATAGAGTTGAAGCTATTATTGCTCATTGGGAAAGCCTAGGTGGCAAGGAGGGGAGTGAATTTGAGTCAAGATATTCGGATTTTAAAAATAGTTTACCCTAAGAAAAATAGTAATATAATATGGAATTAACGAAAAATGGTTATGAGTTTGGTGGAGTCTTAGTCTCTGAACTAACTAAGAACTATGGAACTCCTTTGTATGTATATAATTCAGATGTAATTGTAGACAATTACCATTCGTTAAAGAAAGCTTTTAAGGGCGTTGATGTCCACCTAAAGTATGCCTGTAAAGCATTAACAAACGTCAATGTGCTAAAAATTCTTCAGAAAGAAGGTGCGGGTTTAGATACGGTTAGTATTCAAGAGGCAAAGATTGGATTGCGTGCAGGTTTTGAGCCTAAAGACATTTTATATACTCCCAACTGTGTTTCTTTTGATGAAATTAAAGAAGCAGTAGAACTAGGTTTAGTGATTAATATTGATGAACTCGGTACACTAGAGCGATTTGGAAATGAATATGGAGGTTCTGTTCCATGTTGCATTCGATTAAACCCTCATATTATGGCAGGAGGGAATACGCATATATCAGTAGGCCACATTGATAGCAAGTTTGGTATTAGTATTTATCAAGTACCTCATATCAAAAGAATTGTTGATAATCTTGGAATTCGTGTCAATGGATTACATATGCATACCGGTAGTGATATTTTGGATGCAGAGGTATTTTTAAGAGGTGCTTCACTATTATATGAAGCCGCTAAATCATTTGAAAACCTTGAGTTTATGGATTTCGGTAGTGGATTTAAAGTAAAATACAAGGATGGTGATATTACCACTGATGTTGAGGATATCGGTAAGAAAATAGTGGCTAGTTTCAAGGCTTTCTGTAAGGATTACGGAAAAGAACTACAATTATGGTTTGAGCCAGGTAAGTATATTGTTAGTAATGCAGGACATTTTTTGGTGGATGTCAATGTTGTAAAACAAACCACCTCTACCATTTTTGCAGGTGTAAACTCTGGTCAAAATCATTTACTAAGACCTATGATGTATGATGCTTATCATCAAATTACAAATGTTACTAATCCCAATGGCGAGGGTCGCATTTATTCAATTGTAGGATATATATGTGAATCCGATACATTGGGATATGATCGGAAGTTAAGCGAGGTTAGGGTAGGAGATGTCCTTGCAATAAGCAATGCCGGGGCGTATGGATTTAGTATGAGTAGCAATTATAATTCAAGGTACCGACCTGCAGAAGTCTTAATCCACAAAGGTGAAGCTCACCTCATTCGAAAACGAGAAAATTTAGACGATTTGTTAAAAAATCAAATTGAGGTAGATTTAATTTAGATAGAAATCGTTCTGACAAACTAGCCTTTTGTCGTTGTATATTTCGATTTGATATATACCTGGTGTGTATGTTGCTTCTTGGTCGTAGAAGTAAACCATGCTTTTTTCAGATCCATCGTAGGTCATGGTTTCAACCATACTGAACAAATCATCTGTATCTGATAATTGATCAATATACTTTGTTAAAACATAACCATTGGGTGAGATGATTCTAACGACTAACTCTTTTTCTTCTTCTTCAACTGGTTCACTTGCTTGAACTTGAAAGCTAATTTTGAGTCTTTCTGTTTTTTTGGCTTTGTTAACAATTTCTTGAACACCATTTCTTTCACGAATGGGATAAACAATTAGTCTCGATATCCGAATGATGTTTACTTTAGATAGCTTATCTTTTAAAATTAAGTTGTCAATTTTTAAACTATCATTGCTATTTTTCAATTTAGTAGCAAGGTATCCCGTGCTATCGCTTTTAGCTTTTTCTTTTATGTAATCGTTTTGGAGTTGCTCTATTCGGTCAATGTATTCGTAGTTGAGTTTAACAAGTTTACCTATTTGACCTTTTGCATTAAGTAAATTTTTTGGGTTACCCTCTGAAGAACCAGTTGACGTTATTCCATTTGTACTGGTTTCTCCAGCATTGATCATACTTCTAATTCTAGCATAAGCAGAGGCTAATTCGGTTTTTTTAGCATTTAATTGGTTTCTTAAATCTTCTCTCAAATCTTCTTGTGCAAGATTTTTATTGATTTCATTTTGAAGCTGTTGCATGGCTTTATCTAGCTCCATTTGAAGTGAATCTGCGTGTAAGTTTAATGCATCGTATGCTAAGGTAAGTTCCTTGTTCTGGTTTTCAATTTTTGCTGCATTTTTAGCATATTTAAAAAATAAAAATGCCGAAAGTGCTAATGACGCAATAAATAGAATAATGAATAGAGTTAAAGTGCTTTTATTGGGAGAATGTTGATCGTTGGTTTTTGGTTGCTCGTTACTCATATCTTAACAAAAGTAATAAAAATAATTTTGGGCTAAAATTACTTGCTAAACGCTGTTTTTTTGTTTTAATAAATAAGAATTTACGGTGAGTCGTATTTGGAGAAATCAATTTTCCCCATGAATTTTCTTTCTAGACGGGTCCAGGTGTATGGTTCTCTCCAATGTCCTCTACCATAAGCAAATCGTGCTTTTTCCCAAGTTCCGTACTTGTCATATAAGTACTTTAGGTAATATATACCCACTTTCAAATAATTCTTTCGAGTTTTTCCATCTTTTAAATTTAGACGTTTATACCAATACCAATAGGTTTGGTCGATTACCTGTAGATCTCCAAAATCAGAACCGCCATTGGTGTTTTTGACGTAGGTCCAATTGCTCTCATTTTTGCCAATTTCATAAATCAATTCAT
>JAKMFK010000147.1 GCA_022425465.1 Bacteroidia bacterium
ACATGATTGTTAGCAGTGAAAAAGATGGTCATAAGCATTTGTATTTTCATAAAGTTGATGGACCTCAAATTTTTCAGATTACCAATGGAGATTGGGAAGTGGATGAAGTTTTAGGTGTGGATGAGAAAAACGAACTCATTTATTATACCAGTACTGAAGTAAACACGACTGAGCGACACATATACTGTATTGATTTTCAGGGTAAGAAAAAATCGAGATTAACAACGGAAACAGGTTGGCATTCCGCTCAATTTAGTACTGATTTTACACTTGCATTGCACAATTATCATTCGGCTACTCAACCTCACATTTTTAGTATTAAAGATAATAATTGGGAAACAAAGCGTGTAGTGGAGAATAATACAGATTTTAATTCAAGGAATAGTCAGTTTGTTCTAAGTGACATCTCATTTGATCAATTGTCGGTGAATGACAATGATTTGAATTATTGGATGATTAAGCCGGTTTCTTTCAATGACTCAATAAAATACCCTTTGTTGATGTATGTTTACGGTGGTCCAGGATCTCAAACAGTTAAAAATAGCTTTGGATGGAGTAACTACTATTGGTATCAAATGCTAGCGAATAAGTACAATATTATTATAGCATCAGTTGATAACAGAGGAACAGGTGCAAGGGGAGCAGATTTTAAGAAAATGACATACAGACAACTTGGGAAATATGAGACCGAAGATCAAATTTCTGCTGCTAGATCTATTAGTGAGCTATCATTTATTGATGAAAATAGAATAGGAATCTGGGGATGGAGCTATGGAGGTTATATGAGTAGCCTTGCATTAGCAAAAGGAAACGATGTATTTAAGATGGCAATTGCTGTTGCTCCTGTGACTAACTGGAGGTATTATGACAATATTTATACTGAGCGATATATGGGGCTCCCTCAGGATAATGGTTCTGGATATGATGATAATTCACCAATAAACTTTGTAAAAGATATCAAGGGTAAATATCTTATTATTCATGGAACGGGTGATGATAACGTGCATTTTCAAAACAGTGTGATGATGGTTAACGAATTGATAAAAAACAACATACCATTTGATTCGGAGTTTTACCCTAATAAGAACCATGGGATATATGGTGGAGCTACCCGTTATCACTTGTATAATAAGATGACTAATTTTATTTTGGAAAACTTATAATTCAATTTTAAAACATACTTTTACCGAAAATTAATTCTAAAAAAATGACAGAAGAAGCAACTTTAGACAACAACTCTGATCAAACAGAAGGACAACCAAGAGGATTAATGACTTTATTTTTCTCCGAAATGTGGGAAAGATTTTGTTATTATGGAATGAGAACACTATTGACTTTGTTTTTAGTTAAATCACTCATGATGGGAGATTCAGAAGCATCTCTAATTTATGGTGCCTACACAGGACTTGTATATGCCGCACCTATATTAGGTGGTAAAATGGCCGACCGTTTTCTAGGATACCGCTATGCAGTTTTGTTAGGAGCAATATTGATGGCTATAGGAGAATTCATCATCCTTGGTGGAACAGAGCATCTCATGTTGGTTGGTATGGGAGCTTTAATCATTGGAAATGGATATTTCAAGGCAAACATTTCGACTATTGTAGGTAAATTATATAAGGACAACGATCCAAGAAGAGATTCAGGGTTTACCATTTTTTATATTGGAATTAATATAGGAGCATTATTAGCAACTACGGTTGTAGCTTTTGTCGGAGAGACTTATGGCTTTAAATACGGATTTGGTTTGGCTGGCTTAGGGATGTTAGCTGGACTCTTGATTTTTTGGCTTGGTAGAGATAATTATTCTGCAGCTCCAGGACTTGAAGTAACAGAAGAAGGCAAGAAAAAGGCTTTCGGTCCTTTGAATTGGGTGCAAGTAATCACTATAGGTTCATTGGCATTAATACCATTGTGTTATGTTTTAATTCAAAACAATCAATGGATGGATTACATATTGCTTACCTTATTTATCGGAATATCAATTTCAATGATAATGGCTGGGATAAAAGAAGATAAACAAGAAGGGACAGCAATATGGAAGGATCGGATGATAGCACTCATCATTTTTATGGTTATCAACATTGCTTTTTGGGCATGCTTTGAGCAAGCGGGAACATCCCTTACGTTATTTGCTGATAGAAATGTTGATCGTATGATATTTGGTTGGGAGATGCCAGCTAGTATGACTCAGTTTTTTAATCCATTTTTCATCATTGTGTTTGGGTCTCTATTCTCAGTAATGTGGGTGAAGTTGGCTAAGATTGGAAAAAATCCAAGTATTCCAATGAAATTTTCATTTGGAATTATTCAGTTAGCACTCGGTTTTTTAGTTACACAAGTTGGTTTCCAATTTGTGAGTGAGTCTTTTCAGGTGCCTCTTCTAACTTTGGTATTTGTCTATTTATTGCATACAACTGGAGAGTTATTTTTGTCTC
>JAKMFK010000157.1 GCA_022425465.1 Bacteroidia bacterium
TATAAAGAAAGACAAGATATAAAAGTGATTTCTGATGAATTTGAATTGAGTGTTTCAGGAGATTACTTCCCAAGTGAGTTGCCATTAATTGCTCAAAAACTAATTCAAAGAATTGATCAAAAAGATCAATTATCAATCGACTCCAATATCTTATCTAGGGATATAGATCTAACACTGAAGGTTAGTAAAAATAGTCCAATTATCTCTCAATTCGTTGACAATTTATCCTTAGAAAGTGGTTTTTTCTCATTGAATTATAACATTGAAACAGAAAATATTTCAAGTAACCATAATATAGTTGGCCTTCGTTTCGAGAATATCTCTGCACCTCATATTATAGCCAATATTCAGAATGAACAGGATTCTAAAGCCTTAAATTTTAATATTTCTACTGGAGGCATATTACAAAATGATAGTAGTTTATTTGATCTCTTTGAGTTAAAAGGGTCGCTCCAGAAGAATGTTATTCAATTTAGCAATCTTTCAAAAAAAGGCAATAGTCTTGATATCAATATCAAAGGTCGAGCCCTATTTAACCAAGACAGTATTAAAATCTATTTTGATCAATCAAAAGTTCAAATAGAACAAAAACCATGGGTATTAAAGCCTGTAAATACTCCTAATATTGTCCTACATGATGGGATTACTGAATTCCTCTATTTTGACTTTAGGCATGCAGATGAAATCCTGTTTATAGATGCTTCAATGGGAGAAAAGTCCAATAAAGCCAATGCAATCATATCAAACTTTAAGCTTGAAAACATTAATCCTTTTATCGCTGGATATGATTTGAGATTTCATGGTCTAGTAAACGGCTATGTTGATGTGTCTGATCGAGAGGGATTCCCTATAATTGAGACAAATCTATCTATTAATCAACTTCAGATGGATAATGACATCCTTGGCGATCTTGAGATAACTAGTGAAAATGCAAATGGACTTGCAGTAAAAATTGATGGAAATATATCCAATGGCATTCTTAATCAAATGAAAATCAAAGGGGATATTGATTTTGAAAACAAAAAATCCCCCTTAAACCTCAAACTAAAAACTCAAAAGAGCAACATTAAACCATTTGAAAAATACTTGGCCGGGCTTATGTCTAATGTATCGGGATACAGCACAACAGATATCTCCATAACAGGTCCACTAAAATCACCAAAACTAGATGGTACAATGTACCTTGATAGTTTGAGTTTTATGATGGACTACCTCCAGACTAATTATACAGCTGATGCCACCGTAAAAATTGGCTACTCCTCTTTCCGCATTTCTGAGGCAAACATATCAGATCGATTTGGTCAAAAGGGGTCGATATCCGGGGATGTGAATCATCATAATTTCCATGATTTCAAATTAGACTTAACTATTGATGATCTTGAAAATTTTGAGATTATGAATACCACTCGAAGTAATAATAATCTATTTTATGGGAGTGCATTTATGGATGGTTCTGCAAAAATTTCTGGTCCAATTGATGATATTTTTATTCAAGTAAATGCTAAAAGTAGAAAAGGTACAGTAATAGAAATCCCATTGGATGACATGGAATCTGACCACACACTCAGCTATGTCAAATTTGTTGATTTAAAGAAAAAGGGGCAAAAAGAGAAGACATCCAAAACAGCTACGGGTATTCAAATGGACTTCAATTTTGAAGTAACAAATGATGCTGAAGTAAAACTCATTTTTGATGAACTCTTAGGAGATA
The DNA here is from genome assembly GCA_022425465.1 of Bacteroidia bacterium. Taxonomy (GTDB): domain Bacteria; phylum Bacteroidota; class Bacteroidia; order NS11-12g; family UBA9320; genus UBA9320. Next base: position 1,712 of record JAKMFK010000157.1, read on the forward strand.
AAATTGAGGCTTCTAGTCATGGTAATCTAAGAATGGAAATTAACACATTTGGTGACTTCAATATGTATGGGGGACTTACCATTGATAAGGGAAACTACCTATTTACTGCTTTTGATCTTATCAATAAATTCTTTGTTGTTAATCCTGGAGGCTCACTGCGATGGGATGGGAACCCATACAATGCTAAAATAGATCTAGAAGCTATAAAACGAGAATATCCTACCCCCTTACCACTTTTAACAGGCTCATTATCGTCGTCTGAGGATAGTGCACTTTTTCAAACTGCTATCCCCGCTGATTGTTATCTGAAATTGGAAGGATTATTATTTAATCCTGAAGTGACCTTTGACCTTGGGTTCCCCTCGCAAACCAATCTTAATACAAATACAAATAGCACTCTAAATACAATCATTAATCGAATCAGACTAGACCAAGAAGAACTTAATCGTCAAGTATTTGCATTACTTGTTTTAGGGACATTTATACCCCCCAGTTTTGCCAATAATTCCAATCCTGAATTATCTGTTGGAGCGGTAAATACTGGGATCAATAGCTTTAGCGACTTTGCCTCGAGCCAAATCAATAACTGGCTGGGTCAATTAGACACTCGATTTCAATTAGGTGTTGATTATCAAACATCATATCAGCAAAAAGCAGAATTAATTCTATCGCTACGTCGAAAATTTCTCAATGATCGTTTAGAGTTATCCTATTCTACAGATGCTGCTGCTCAAGGTTCTATACCGTACGATATTAGCGTAAAATATACGATTGGAGATGATGGAAATCTAAAACTTCAAGGTTTCCAAAAACAAGCAAATGACCCTACGATTGGAAGTATTACAAATGTTCGTACAACTGGAGTTGGTCTTTTCTATCGCTACCAATTCGACAAATTCAGATTACGTAGAAGAGAGAAAAAATCAACTGCTAATCCGTGATTACTGGAAATCTGTAGTCAGCTTAAATCGAAGAATCCTTCCATTACCCGTATCGCAAACCCATAATATTCTGTTTTTGTATGCAAGAGAAGAAGGAGCATTAAATTGGGTAAGTCCATCGCCTCTACCACCAAAACTAGCCATTTGATACTTACTCGTAGCTGAACCAACAGGTGGTTTTACCCCCTCTAAACCTGTAACAGTAAACTGATAAAGCGAATCTTTTAGTTGATCTAAAACGAATATGAAATTTGTACCATCGCCAGTGACAAGTGTAGATACCGGTTTTGAGAACTTTTCAGAAGTTGTTAAACTACCATCTGCAATCGTTGTATCTGCTTCAAAAAGTATCCGAGGCTCATAGCTCGCTCCAAAATCGGTCTCAATGTAATCAATTACTTGTACTTTTATTGAGGTATTATCTGAAAACGATGTAAATACAAAATGATCAGGTCCACCAGCAGAGATTTGCGGAGGTTGAACAAAGCTTGAAATACCCATCGGGCTTTTGAAAAAATCTCGAAAAAAGCCATTAGGTGTATTGACAACAACTGGTGTGATATAGGTTCCATCCTCATCAAACAATAAAATGGCGTCATCAGGTCCTCCAAATTTTTGGGGATTATTATCAATCCCTGATCGAGTCACATAAAAACGATTATCTTCAAGAACTGCTATTTTGTTAAACTGTACTTTGTCGTCACTACCCGAAAAAGTAGTTTTAAAATAGAGTGGATGAGCAATAGTATCTACTACACGAGCATATTCTATCCCAAATTCATTCCCATCACCATGCATATCAATTCGATAAATACAGGTCACATCTCTTGTAATTCCTCCTACTGTTCTTTGACTTGTCCCAATTGCTAATAAATCTAATTTTCTATTTTGAGCTATGGATTTAACCCCATTCAATTGAAATCTACCCAGCTCTCTTCCACTCTCATCCAAGGATATTATCTCTTCTGATGTCCCATCTACAACATAGATTAACTCATCAAAACCAGCAATGATATCAATCGGATTTTGATATTTCTTAATTACAGGCTCAACAGGTACATAGGCCACTTCTCTTGGTAGGTACTCTGGAATCTCAATAAAATCCAAATCTGTTTTTTTGCCAAAAAAACCATCACAACCAACTATAAATAGGATACTTAATACCCAAAAATAATTTTTATGTAAATAATTAATTTGAATCATCGTTGGTCTTTGTTAAAAGGGATAGATAAACCAACCAGGTGTTGTACTCCCATCCGATTGGTTGGATTAACTGCATAGTCAATGTATAGAGGATGTACTCCTAATCGTGTTTTAATTCCAATGCCTGCAGTAGGATAGTTTTGACCCTGCACACTTAATTTATATCCCAGTCTTGTGAACAGTAGGTCTCTGAAACTCAACTCGCCTCCCAAACGAATATTTTCTGCATTATCACTAGGGTGATTAAGCTCGGCAGAAGCAACTAATTTTTTAGATTTACTTTCATACGGAACAAATGAAAATCCCATTTTGAAAATACTAGGTGTGGTATATTTATTCAAAACAACATCGGTTCTATTAAAGGTCGTCTCCAAATCAGAACCAATCATTTGAGAATTCCCTCCAAAGTTTTTAACCACCACAGCAAATGTTAAATCCTTGAAATCTGTTGTATATAAAAACCCAATATCCGCAGTCACTGTATGATTTGTATAGGAGGAAATACCTTCATAGATATATTTAATGCCTATTCCTATACTGAAATTTTCAGACAACTTTCTAGAATAAATCATTCCTAATGCGGTATTATTTGCATAAAATAACTGTCCAGTGCCATTGGGTTCAAATTCAGTCCTGACCTCCATAGCTCCCGCATTTAGACTATTGACATTAAATCCAATAACTGACCCGTCATCTAACTTAAAACCTGAAGCTAAAAAACTTTGATGAATTCCCGCACCTACGGACAAGTTACTCAATGCAATTCCAGAACTACTTATCTGAACTAGTGCTGCAGGATTATTCTCACTACTATAAAGATTTCCCATATTAGCAATGCTTGCACTTGCCATTGCAAAAGAAATAGGGCTCAAATCATTCTTTAAAAAACTCAACGCAGACAATCCTGCTCGTTGACCACCAAAATTGGGAAGCAATTGAGCTTGACTCAATAACGAGGATAAACTTAAAAATAGTAATAGACCCTTTTTCAAAATACAATACGAAAATACGACTTGATTAACAGAAAAATAGCATCAATACCTTATCAAGTTAACATATGATTTATTATATTTGAGTTATTAAACTCTATTTTTATGAAAACACTATTTTTTATCCCACTAGTAATTTTTTCAACTAGTTTTAGTGCTTAATATTATACCTTAGATGCTTCAACCGATTTATATGAGAATTTAGACAAATCTAAACCCCTCAATGATAGTATGACATGGCAGAACCCTCACTACGATATTCCAATTGGATTTGACTTTTCCCTATATGACAAGACGATCAAAAAAATTATTCTTAACGGATTTGGATGGGGTGGTTCATTAACTTCAAGTACAAAAGGGATTTATACTTTATTGATTGCTTATGGATCAGACCTTGTAGATCGAGGATACAACATGATTAGTGATACCATTACTCCAGAATCTAAATCTAATATTTCATACCAATTAGACAGTATAAACAATAGAAAAATCTTAAAAATTCAATGGGAAAATGCCGGATTCTACCATGAATTAGCTGATGACAGTATATCATCTGATTATATTAATTTTCAGCTATGGCTTTATGAACGATCAAACGATATAGAATGGCACTTTGGCCCTAGTCGTATCTCAAAACCAAACCTATGTTACAACAACTACTCGGGTACTTATATTGCTCTTTTCCCGATGTTTGATCATGGTATAAATGCTGTTTTAGGAAAGGGATATGTTCTTACTGGCGACCCCACAAATCCTGAAGTTCTGTGGGTTGATAATCAAAACCCTTATCATATTAATGGTACTATTCCAAACGGAACAATCTACCGCTTCAGTAGACAAAGTATTGGTGTAGACAATCTAAACGCCTCTGAAATTTTACTATCCCCTAATCCAGTTAGAGAATCTTTCTCCATTATATCAAATAACAACACTCAAGAAATTGAAAAAATAATAATTTACAACTCACAAGGTCAAGTAATAAACGAAGTAAATTACCCAGAAAGTACAGTTGATGTTAGTAATTTAATTCGAGGTATCTATTGGTTAAAAGTAATTACAGAAAAAGAATTGTTTTTAAAGAAAATAGTAAAGGAATAACATGCTATAGACTAATTGCTAATACTCCTTTTCTATAAATTCAGTTCTACATCTTAAGATTTCATAGTATAGAGTCAATTCATCAACCATTTCAATAAAACTAGGATGAAAACTACAAAAAGCTTTGAATCTTGCTAACTCCTCGTTCTCAAAACTTGTGAGCGTTGACACTACAAAATCATCAAACTTTTTACCGTTTTCTTTACGTTGCTTGTCCTTAGCCAATAGCATGGCATACTCTCTACGCTCTCTTCCAGACTTACTAAAACGATCATATAAATAAGTAATTGGGCTCCCCAAAACAGCCCCCCCTTGAGCAGACCTATCCAATCCTATAAGTTCTTTTTTCATCTCAATAATTCGAAGTTTTTCACGCACTTTATCTGCATCTGACTTTCCCAAATCATTAACCACAAACTTACGATCAAACAAAGATCGTTCCCCTAAAATTGAAAACTTAACTTCCCTCAAGTCGTAAGTTCTTGGTTGTAGATAAAATACCAAATCTTTTCTACCAACAAACTCAGAAGGGAGTATTCTTAGCGTATCGTATACCAAATGCGAAATAGTAATCTCTGAATCTGGGTCATAAGCAATGGTGACTAAACCGTCTACATTAGTCAATAATGACTCTCCATTGCTATTGGTTACCTTGGCGTATAATACAGGCTCCCCGTTTACTAAAGATTTAAATGTAGCTGAGAATTGACTGGATTGGGAATACCCCCGTCCATACACCAAAATCATGAATAAAATTAATATGTGTCTCAAACTATATTCAGCCCTTGAACGTACAAATCAAGTAAATAGTTGCTTTACTTTTGTAATAAATGATAAGATTTATAATAATTATGAGTATGCTAATAAGCTGTTCAAATATTCATGGTCAAAAAGTAGATGTAAAAAAACTTACACCCAGTCCTGAAAACTATGATAATATTCACATCCAAAAGATAGCTGAAGACACCTTCCAAAGCAGCTATGTTATATGGGTTAAGGAACAAGTAAAATCCCACTATCATGACCACCACTCAGAGTACATTCATGTTTTGGATGGGAGAGCAATCATGAGACTTGACTCATCAAATTTTACTATTCAAAAGGGAGATGTCATCTTCATACCTCAAAAAAGTATTCACGCTGTAAAAACCCTTTCTAAAAAACCCCTAAAGGTGATTTCAATTCAAACTCCTCTTTTTGATGGTGATCGGGTTTGGATAGAAGAATGAAGCATATACACCACACACACATAGAATATTAATACCTTTGCTAAAGTGCAGATTAAATCTGAAATAGCCCCAATAAAAGCCAAAATAAAAATACTTCCAAACGCCCCTGGTGTGTACAAGTATTTTGACAAAAATGGCATAATACTATACATTGGTAAGGCAAAAGATTTAAAAAAAAGAGTAAGCTCATACTTCAATAAAAAGTATTATGAAAATAAAAAAACCGAAATTCTTGTCCGTAAAATATGGGATGTAAATGTGACTGTCGTTCCTACTGAAATTGATGCCTTACTACTTGAAAATAGTCTAATCAAAGAATTTAAACCCAAGTATAATATTAACCTTAAAGACGATAAGACATTCCCATCAATTAAAATCACTAACGAGCGTTTTCCTAAGGTATTCTCTGTTCGAAAAACCATTAAGGATGGGAGCACATACTATGGCCCATATACCAACATCAAACTCATGCGTATAGTATTGGAATTATGCAAAAAGATTTATCCAATTCGAAATTGCAACTTCAATCTATCAGAAAAAAATATTACTGCGGGGAAGTTTAAGGTATGCCTTGAATACCAAATTGGAAATTGCAAAGGAGCTTGTGAAGGGTTAGAAAGTGAGGAAGAATATTTGGAAAGTATTAAAGGCATACGAAATATCCTAAGAGGAAATCTAAAAGAGGTTAAAGATCATCTTAAAAATAAAATGGAACAAGCTTCTACAAACTGGCAATATGAAGAAGCAGGAAAATATAAAAGTAAGCTTGATATACTAATTAACTATCAAAGCAGAAGCACAGTAGTCAACCCAAGAATTAATGATGTAGATGTTTATAATATTGCACAAAATGACCGTTATGCCTATGTAAATTATTTGAGAATTTCAAGAGGTATAATCATACAATCTCGGAATATGGAACTCAAAAAAAAGATGAATGAAAGCACAGAGTTGCTTCTGGAAACTGCTCTCGGTGATATTAAAAATTCGGATATGTCTACCGAAACTGCTGAAATAATTGTTCCAATACCGCTAACTTTATCAGGAGACTATACCATACCCAAGAGAGGTGACAAGAAAAAACTACTCGAGCTGAGTTATAAAAACGCTCTGCTCTACATGAAAGAAAAGACTAATCAATATGAAAAGCTAAACCCAGACCTTAAAAAAGAACGCTTACTAACCACTATTAAAAAAGATTTAAGACTAAAAGATTTGCCAGTTCACATGGAATGTTTTGATAATTCTAATTTTCAAGGATCATTCCCAGTAAGTGCATGTGTGGTATTTAAAAATGGTAAACCTAGCAAAAAAGAATACCGACATTTCAATATCAAAACTGTGGAAGGTCCAAATGACTTTGCGAGTATGTATGAAGCATTAACCAGAAGATATTTTAGACTAATTGAACAACAACATTCCTTGCCTCAATTAATCGTAATCGACGGAGGAAAGGGACAATTATCAAGTTCAGTCAAAGCATTAAAAGAATTAGGTATTTATGGAAAAGTTGCAATCATCGGTATTGCCAAACGTCTGGAAGAAATTTACTACCCCGAGGATAATCTACCCCTTTATTTAGATAAAAAATCAGAAACACTTCGTATCATACAACACATGCGTGATGAAGCACATCGCTTCGGAATAACACACCATAGAAACCAAAGAAGTAAAGGAACAATTGTCAGTAAATTAACCGAAATAAAAGGGATTGGCAACGAAACTGCTGCCGAATTGCTTCGTACATTCAAATCTGTCTCTCGAATTAAAAAATCATCACAAGAAGATATTGCCAAAGTAGTAGGCCCTGCAAAAGCATCTATTATTGTAAATTATTACCGTGAACAATCTTAATTCTTTCATTAAAGAGAATGGGTTAGATGCATTCAAGAAACATGCATATCATTTTAGCTCCAATTACAACTACAATTGCTTGTTAGATAGCTGTAAATTAAAAACAGGGATGTATGAGGGGAAATACGAATTTTTAGCAGCCTATGGAGCTGAAAAAGTGTTTGATAATCTCGAAGAATTAGAAAAAAATAAAAAAGATAATGACTGGGTTTTTGGTATTATTGGATACGATTTAAAAAATGAATTTGAAGACATTTCAAGTTTGAACTCTGAAATTATTCAAACTCCTGTAATTTTATTTTTCATTCCAAAATTAATTATTGCTGTCGATCGAGAAGAGAATGTAACTATCATTAAAGGAACACTGCCTAATACTTTTTTAAGCAAAATAGAAAAGTCCTACGTTGCTACAATTCACCCTGAAGAAACCTCACTAACTAAAGAACACTATTTAACAAAAATTCATTTAATCCAGGACCTTATTCGACAAGGTGAGGTTTATGAGCTCAATTACTGTGTTCCTCACAAATTGACCTATCAAGAATTTTCTCCTATACACTTTCAGATTTCATTGATTGATAAATCCCCTGTACCCATGGCTGCCTACTTTTCTGCAAATTCATTACATCTATGTGGGGCAAGTATGGAGCGATTTATAGCTAAAAAAGGTGACAAAATATTAAGTCAACCCATCAAAGGAACCATAAAAAAAGGAAAGACTATTCAAGAAGATCAAGCATTAATAAACGAATTACTTAACTCTGAAAAAGATCGAGCAGAAAATGTAATGATTGTTGATTTAGTTCGAAATGACCTGAACAAAATTTGTCAAACTGCAACCGTAAAAGTCACAGAATTATGTAAGATATACAGCTACCTGCAAGTTCACCAAATGATTTCTACCGTCGAGGGAAAACTCAAAGCCAATTCTTCATTTACAGATATTCTAAAAGCAACATTTCCAATGGGAAGTATGACTGGTGCTCCAAAAATTGCTGCAATGAAACATATAGACCAGCTCGAATCATTCAAAAGAGGCTGGTATAGTGGATCAGTTGGATATATTGACCCCAACGGTGATTTTGACTTCAATGTAGTCATCAGAAGCCTCTTGTGTGATGAAGATAAAAAAATACTAAACTATTGTGCAGGTGGGGCAATTACTATAGATTCCAATCCTGAAAATGAATGGGATGAAATTCAGATTAAAACCAAGGCAATTACAGAAGTTTTAAATAACTAATCCC
>JAKMFK010000169.1 GCA_022425465.1 Bacteroidia bacterium
AGTATCAAAAGCATAATAAGCATAACCATCATTTACAAGTTGTTTTGCATAGGCTGCATATTTATCCATTCGTTCACTTTGTTTGTAAGGTCCTAATGGTCCCCCTTGAACTACTCCTTCGTCTATATGAATACCTAACCAATCCAGACTTTGATTGATATATGTTTCCGCTCCTTCTACAAATCTTTTTTGATCCGTATCCTCAATTCTTAGAATGAAAGTTCCTTTGTTCTTTTTAGCAAAAAGATAGTTGTAAAGGGCTGTTCTAACGCCACCGATATGTAGTGGCCCTGTTGGACTTGGTGCAAAACGCACTCGAACTGGTCTGTCGCTCATGTTATTAAATACGGGTGCAAAATACGGTGAATTAGTTCATAAAGACTTGATTTTGAACAAGAAAGTTAGGGCCATTATTCCAGTTTTTTCAAACCTGCTTTTGCACGACTATGAATCGAATCAACATATTCTTGATTCTTTGAATAAGACATCGCTCGCGTGTAAAATTTTATTGCTATATCACTATTCCCCTCTTTCGTATAATAATCACCCAAATAAAGACATGCATATGCCCCATAATATTCTTTACTTTGAATAGCATATAATGAGCAGGCCTCATACATAATTAAAGCTCTGTCTATCAAACCTAATTTTTCGAGCACCCTCCCTTTTCGATAACAGAATTCAGCCTTTTCATTTGATGAGGTCAATTGTCTAACCTTAAAACTGTTCAATAAATCATAGGCCTCATTGTAATAACCCCCATCATATAATAATCTAGATTTTAAAATTATGCGATGTGGATTTACTTTTTGAGTGTAGCGTGATGCTTGTTTATCCTCATTATTAATTGCCTTGCCCACATAAGCAATCTTTTTTTTGTAATAACTCGCTTGATTTTCATCACCATTGATTACATAAAACCAACTCAACTTTTCATAGGCACTTTTCAAATAGCTCTCCCCTTTGTAATTATGAATAAACGATTTTAATTCTAACACAGCAGATGAGTCTATTTTGTATAATTTGGAAACACCTAAATGATAGGACATTAAGTGAAAGGGCTCGTAGGTGAAGTGATGAGGCCTATTCATTAATGTCTTCAAGGCAATCGAATTCTTATTTAGTTTTAATGCCGTAGAACCCCTGAAATAATTGCTTAACAGGTTTTCTCTGTAATCTTGTGTGCACTTCAGCATCACACTCCATGATTTAATTGGATTTTTGGCAGCATGGAGCAGTGAGAAAGAATAAAGATAAGAGGCTTCTTGAGCAATAACCCCCAGATAGGATGTGTCAGATTGGTGATTACTCAATGTCTGGAGTAATCGTAAACCATGATTCAAATCTCCGTCAAACCCAAGTATCCTAATAATCCAATCGTAATTATCTGGTATCGTTGACAAATAAACCTTTAGAACGCCTCGAGTCTTATTATTCGGAGGAAAACTTGGGAAAAGTTGGCTATTTTCCTCAATTAAATTCCATGCTTTTCTGATTTCCAAGGCAGAATTATAGAATTCACCGTTTCTAGCTAATAATGTAGCTGAGTAGAAATAAATTTCAGATTGAGCAAATTTTTTAAACGGTGAGTTGTCTGGGAGCAGATCAAAATGTTCAAAGGCATTATTCTTAGCTGTTATATAGTCTTTATAATATCGCTCATCCTCAGTCACAAACAACTTGAGATAGGCATTAAAATGAAGCAAATATTCGATGGCACTATTTTGAGGGTCTAATGCTTTTTTTTTGAGTAGTTTTTCTTTTGCTAAACCTAGACGAAGATTGATATTCTCTCTTTGAATGATCAAAAGCGAACTATCAAAACGAAAGTGATTGGCGGAAAAGCCAATAAAATAAAAGAAAATGAAAAAAGAAAGGACGGAACCTCTCAAGCTGTTATTTTTTCTTACGTACAGCTCTTCTTTTTGGCTTTGGTGATTCTTCTTCGACATGGTCTTCAATACCTGCCATTCGAGCATCAATTTGAATACGACCACAGGCCTCGCAAATTACGATTTTTTTAGACTGTCTGATATCAGACTGTAATTGAGGTGGAACTTTTGCAAAACATCCACCACATGCACCTCTTAGTATCGGTGCTACAGCAATTCCATTTCTAAAATTGTTTCGAATGCGGTCATATGCCTTAAATAGTTTAGCATCAATTGTTTTGGTCGCTTTCTCTCGCTCCTCGTTTATTGAAACTTCTTCTTTTTGGGTTTCTTCAATAATCTCTTTAAGCTCAGATTTCTTAGTCTCAAGATCTTTTTCTCTTTCATCCAGATTTGACTGAACGTCCGTGATTAATTCCTGCTTGAGTGTGATTGACTTCTCAGCCTCACCTATCTTCTTTTCAGCAGCTTGAATGGTTAAATCTTGAATCTCAATTTCTTTGTTAAGAGCATCAAACTCACGGTTATTTTTTACATTGTCTAACTGACCTTTGTACTTTCTAATCAACTCTGTAGAAGTTTTAATCTGTTCTCTATTTGCAAAAATTTGAGTATTGAAAGTTTCAATTTCAGTCTCAAAGTTGGCCAAACGCGTATTTAAACCAATAAGCTCATCCTCCAAGTCAGAAACCTCCATAGGCAGCTCACCACGAATAGCTCTTAATTGATCTAGTCGGGTATCTATTGTTTGAAGTTTGTATAGTTGTTCGAGTTTTTGTGCTATTGTTTTTACTGCCATTTTTATTGAAAATATTTAACTGGATTAGTATCCACCCTCGTTTTTAGGATTGCAAAGGTACTAAATTTTTCCCTCAAAATATCATATAATAAATCAATGGTAAACTTTTCGCTCTCATAGTGACCAATATCGCACAACATTAGTTGATCTTCCGCATCAAAAAATTCGTGATATTTAATGTCAGATGTAACATAAGCGTCTGAGTTTGAGCGTTTCGCATCCTCTATTAAAAACTGTCCTGAGCCACCACAAATCGAAACCCGCTGTATATTTTTGGAGATAGGGGTATATTTAATGACCTCTAAATTCATTTCTTTTTTGAGTAAGTTCAAAAATGCCGAGCTAGA
>JAKMFK010000171.1 GCA_022425465.1 Bacteroidia bacterium
ATACGAATTATGAAAGAAAGTGGTGCCCATTCTGTTAAATTAGAGGGTGGTGCCGAAGTAATTGAGTCGGCAAAACGAATTTTATCTGCTGGAATTCCTGTTATGGGTCATCTGGGTTTAATTCCGCAAAGTATTTACAAATTTGGAACATACACTGTTCGTGCAAAACAAAAGGAAGAAGCGGAGAAGCTAATTGCTGATGCTAAATTATTAGAGGAAGCTGGGTGTTTTGCTATTGTATTGGAAAAAATTCCTGCCAAATTAGCTACTCAGGTTGCCCAAAGCATTTCAATTCCTGTAATCGGAATTGGTGCAGGATCTGGAGTTGATGGTCAAGTCTTAGTTATTCACGATTTGCTCGGTATTACAAAAGAATTTTCCCCTCGTTTCTTGAGAAGATATCTAAACTTATATCAAGATATAAAAGATGCAGTAAGCGACTACATCAAGGATGTCAAGTCTGTAGACTTCCCCAACGAAAAAGAACAATATTAGAGTTCTTCTATTGTAGCACGTAACCCTTGATCAAGAAGAGCCTGACATATAGGCTTTAGTTCTACTTCAGAGCCATTTTTTACTTGACATTTTCCTTTGTAATGAACAATAACAGCACATTGTTCAGCCTGCTCCTTGTCATGTTTACAATATTTTACTAAGCAATGAATGACATGATCGAAGGTGTTCACATCATCATTATAAAGAATAATAGAAGAGCCTTTGTCAACATCCTCTAATATGGCAACATCCTCCAGTTCTTGTGTTTCCGAATTCCAAATCATGTCTTATTACGAAATAAATTGGCTTTACTTTCTTCTCCGTTTAATAGCCGGATAATGTTCTTTTTGTGGGTAATTACAACCATCAGTGCCGCCGCAACACCAAATGCAATCAACAAAGGTTCATCTCGATGAAATATATATATAGCAAAGAAAGGAAACGAAATTGCAGCTAGAATGCTACTTAAAGAAACATATCGTGTTAGCAATAAAACAACTACAAATAGAGCCACACATGCCACAGCTAATATATAGTGAATCCCAATCAACATTCCAAATAGGGTTGCAATACCTTTGCCGCCATTGAAATTTGCAAAAATTGGAAAAATATGTCCAAAAACTGCAAGAATTCCAAACAACAATTGCAAGTTAATATATAGTTCAGTCCCATGTAAAACACTTGGAATATACAACACCAAACTAGCAGCAGTAACTCCCTTAAGTATATCTAATAAAAGTACTATAATTCCTGCTTGATTACCCAAAACCCTGAACGTATTTGTGGCACCAGCATTACCACTTCCAAAATCACGAACGTCTTTACCAAAATAGGATTTACCAATCCATACACTACTTGGAATGCTTCCAATAACGTAGGCAATTAAACCCCAAAATATGATTGCTGAAAGATGCATCTTTAATTTTATTTTATGAGAAGTGCGTCACCATAGCACAAAAAATTGTAACCTTTCTTTAAGGCTGTTTCATATACCTCCATGGCTAGTTTGTGGTCATCTAAATAGGCAGAAGTAAGCATCATCAGAGTTGATTGAGGTTGATGAAAATTTGTTAAATAACAATTAGCAATTCTAGGCTCATAAGGTGGAAATATAAATTTATCAGTCCAATTGTCATCTGGATTAAGCATCCCAAATGCAGAAACTGAACTTTCCATGGCTCTCATTACACTAGAGCCTACTGCTAATATTCTTTTTTTATTTGCTTTTGCATTGTTTACGATATCAGCTGCTTCTTGGTCAATTCTGAAGTGCTCACTATCCATTTTATGTTTGGTTAAATCCTCTACCTCAACAGGTCTGAACGAACCTAATCCAATATTAAGATTTACTTTGGCAAATTCAATACCCTTGATTTCTAATCGCATCATAAGGGCTTTTGTGAAATGTAAACCAGCTGCAGGAGGAGCTATTGCTCCTTCTTCCTCAGCAAAAATGGTCTGATACATCTCTTCGTCCTCTGGTGTAGCTTCACGTTCCAAATACTTTGGAATAGGTGTGTGACCTAATTTATCTACCACACTCTTAAATTCTTCATTGGTGCCATCAAATAGGAACCGAATAGTTCTTCCTCTTGAGGTTGTATTGTCAATAACTTCAGCTACCAGTTCATCTTCTCCAAAGAACAGTTTATTACCTACTCTAATCTTACGAGCAGGATCAACTAAAACGTCCCATAAACGCAAATCTTGATTAAGTTCTCTAAGTAAAAAAACTTCAATTTTAGCACCTGTTTTTTCTTTATTTCCGTAGAGTCTTGCTGGAAAAACTTTTGCATTATTAAGTACCATAACATCTCCTTCATCGAATTCATCTAAAATATCCTTAAACATCTTATGCTCGATAGTCTTCTTAGCTTTATCTACGACCATCAATTTGCATTCATCTCGATTGTATGGTGAAGTTGATGCAATTTTCTTTTGATCTAATTCAAAATGGAATTCTGATAATTTCATGTATAGTTATTTGGTATTTTAATGCAAAAATTTGCTGCAAAAATAACCTTTTTGAAAGGCGAAGTCAAGAAGCTCTTTCGTAATGAGACTGAAACAAGAAAAAGCCCACAAAACAACTTGTATAAATTAAGCAACTAGGTTTATAAAATGAATAGACTAAAATGGTCATTTTATCGAAACAATTTTCAGAAATAAGTCATAGTTGTTACTCTTGTATTGATTAAATGAAATTATCCTCACTATTCAGAGAATCAATAGCCTTAACTATTCGTTTTTTAAGGGCAAACAAACTTCGTAGTTTTCTTTCTGTATTAGGTATTACTATTGGCATATCGTGTATTGTAGCAATTTTTACCGCTACCTATTCCCTCGAAAAAAACATCCG